>DATNHH010000194.1:0-2115 GCA_035605055.1 Nitrososphaerales archaeon | reverse complement strand
ATTCCGAGACCGGTTCCTATCTCGAAAACTCGATCGGTTGATGATAGATTACACGCTACGACCAGCCTGTCAGCAGCCAGATCAGACACAAGCATATGCTGGCCAAGGCCGACTCTCCGACGTTCGCCAATAGCAAGTTTCTTCTCCATCCTGTAAATGAAAGCTCCGTTCGTCAATGATGGACAAAGATAGTGATCCTAGAGCCGCCGGAGAGCTCCTCCACAATCCGCTTTGCTAATAATTTGGCAGGGTCGCGGATTCCAACGCGTTTTTCAAGATCTGCGAAACTGTCAAACGGCTTTCTTTCTCTCTCCGAAACGATCTGTTTCATGAATGTCTTCCCGATTCCGGGAATCAACTCTAGGGCATGAAGTCTGGGAGTTAGCGGCTGCAATTCGTTGAAATAAGTGACGTATCTTTGCTCATTTTCCGAGATCATTTTTTCGAGTACCGATTGCAGTTCATTTCGTGCTTCTGACGTTAGCTCATCGTAATTCAGCTTGCCAAGTACACTGACTATTTTCGTCCGGTTTTCTTTTCCAATCGCAATTTTTTCGCCGACTTCAAAATCCGAGTCCGGTGCCGCAAGAATTTCAAGCAAAGTAAGCCGCTCCTCCCCAGCCGCCTGAACTAGGGGCCCTTCTCTTTCTTTTATGATGAAGGATTTTCCGCGGGGAATGAAATCAAGAGCATAAGCAAACTCCTCGTACTTCTTCGCGGCGGGCGTGGAAGAGTACAATTTTCCTCACACGATTCTTGTCAATGGTTGCGGGTTCAGAATTTTCAAAAATTGTCCACGGCTAATCTTCCGATAGTGCGAATTTGGAGTGAACTTGAGTTTCCGGATCGCGGAGCTCACTAATCGGAAAGAATTTTCAGGATCTTTTCTACCGTGGCGGTAGGGATAAGTTTTCTCCAACCAGATGTGAACACTCTAAGCTCTTCCTGGGACTTTGGCAAAACATTGACAAGTTCTGTGGCTTCTTCGGTGGTCAGGGAACATTCGTCCATCAACATCTTTCTCATCTTTTTTGCCTTCTCAGGTTCTTCCTTCGAAAACTTGAGCAGGTAATCCATGGTCCGTTTTTGAATCTGGTCGGTTTGTTCAGGGTCTATTTTGGATAATATCTCTCTCGCTTCTGAAATCGTTATGATGCGCGCTTTCTTCGCGGCGATCTGCTGCTGTGTCTGCTCGGTCAAAGTACTCAACTATTCCAATAACAAACTCGAGCCGAATTACGCAAGTGGACGCACATGCTCCAAACGAGCAACGACTGTTTTTCGTGTATCTCCCACCGGGACGTCAAGAACTAGACTTCGCCGTCTGATTACTTCAACACTTCCAACCGAGCCCTGAAAACGCCTGTGAGGCATGCCCTTCGGTTGCCGAGAATCAACATCAATGACTACTCTATCGCCCACTTTGTACTCTCTCAAAAACGCGCCGAGAGGAGATCTAGGCTTACCTCTAAACATCGCCCTCGTCTTTCTCCTATAACCACGCGATTTCGGCATAAACCGGTAACTCTCCGAACCAGTTCTTGCAGAAGCGCTTTAAATGCTTCTATCACATCGATTCCGATTATCCAAAATCGACTATTTGTTGATTTGAGTCGCTCGCTAGGAGATCTGAAATTTTACGCTACGAGTAGGAGAATTTGATTGATTGAAAGGACTGTTGCTGTGCTTTATTCAGGAGGCAAGGATAGCACTTATGCGATTGAGCAGCTCAGGAATTCAGGATTCAAAGTATCCTGCCTAATTACAGTGGTGTCTGAGAACGCTTACAGTTACATGCTCCACACTTCAAACATCCAGGCGACAGGACTCTGTGCAAAAGCGCTTGAAATTCCTAGAGTTCTGGGTTTCACAAAGGGCGAAAAGGAAAGGGAGCTGGCTGACATCAAAAACACAATCGTGGAAGCCAGAAAGGAATTTGGATTTACCCATTTAGGATCTGGCGCGATCTGCAGCGAATATCAAAAATCCAGGCTGGACAGGATAGCTAAGTCCATCAGCCTTTTTCCTGAGGCCCCTCTCTGGGGAGTTGACCAGAGAACATACGTTTCCGAGATTGTTGGCATGGGGTACAATTTCATTCTCACCTCTGTCTCC
>DATNHH010000193.1:0-11384 GCA_035605055.1 Nitrososphaerales archaeon | reverse complement strand
CTTCCGAGTCCCTTATCAGACGCCCCAGCGGAACTTTGAGCTCTTTTCGAATTTTATCGTTGATGAGTATTTCAGGAGGCAACAGTCTCTACAGGGTCAGCTTACTTTTAGAGCATACCTGCCCGGTTTCGTAATGTTAAGAGTCTTTGAAACAGTGGACTTGTTCGGCTCAACGACCACGATCAATCCTGACCAGTCAGGAGTTAGCTCCGTGCTGTGACAGTTTTGACAGATTTTACCTGTAGTTAGTGTCCTACATTTTCGACAAGCGAATTCTCTTGGCAATCAAAATCACTTCTTCGAGGGTTTCTTCTCGGGTTTCTCGGGTTTTTCCTCTTTGGCTTCTGTTTTCTTCCCGGCGCCTTTTTGGGCCTTCGCGACGTCTTCTTCGATCCACTCCCAGGCACCCAAGAACGGTTGACGACATGTAACTCCAATTTTACCCAATGCGGCTCCTCGCGGAAGACTGACGGCAGTAATCCTGACCCTTACCTTGCTCCCAACTTTGAGAATCCGTTTTGACTGACTCGCGAGAATCATTCCCTGCTTTACGTCGCTCGTAAGGTAATCATCAGTAATCTGGGAAAGGTGTAGAAGCGCGTCGGTTGGTCCAATGCGAACGAAGGCTCCAAAGTCCGTGATTTCCACGACTTCTCCCTCGACTATTTCCTGTACCTTGGGAAAGAAAGTCATGACATCAAAGTTGACCTTATGAAAAGTAGCGCCGTCACCCGGAATGATCTTGCCGGTCGGATCGACCGCGATGTTTGTAATCAAAATGATGTAACCCAGATCGGGGTTTATCGTGCTCTCGTACTTGCCCTTTAGAATATCTCTGGCAACCTCGTCCAGCTTGGCCCCAAATTTTGCCGGAGGCACTCGGATAACATCCTCTAGCTCGGAAATCTGAAACATGAGTGAAAAAATCCTTGTAATAACTAAGGCATTTTATCCAATAAATAGGTTGCTGAGCTAAACGTACGATAAAATGGCCTATTATTTCTCAATGTCAGATAGGGCAGTTTTTTTCTTTCAAGTGTAGACAGAAGGCTACCGTCGAGAGTTGCAACAACGGCTTTTCCTTTCGACCTTTCGGCAAAATCGATCAGCAAACGGTCGGCGTCAGCCCTCTCTGAGGCAGGTGCCTGATTGACTAGCTTAACCGATTGACGCAGGGCTCGTAGTGCTGTTTTCGCATTTCTTGCTGTTGACGGCTTTCGACTGAGAGAAAGTCCTCTCAACTCATTTTCGATCCTTGGAATCGTTGCAATCTCAAAATCGGGATCAGCCAGAAACATCGCAAGCTCTCGCATCGGTTTGACAGTAGCCTTCATCAAAAAATCGGTGTCGCAGACGATGAGTACCATATGATTTTCCCGTTTCGGTTACCGGACTTGACCGGCACCGATCAATCTCCATCGATCCCCAATCCTCCGACTTATTGCAACTCTGCTACTTTTTGATGCGCAGATCGGTTTTTTCAATTTGCAATCAACTATCGATTCTCTTGACGAGCTGACTATTCCAACGGTGACTCCGGTTCCAACATTTAATCTCAGTACCTCACTCATTCTGATCTTATCGACCTTCACAAGTTCTTGGGTCCCCACTGCCGTCTCGAAAAGCTTGACATCCAAAGAGAGAGATTCGAAGACAGGTGGAAGGTTGTTAGGTTTGCCGAGCACAGAGCCAACCAAAAGATCGCTCCTAGTGTAAAAAGGATCTAATTCTGTTCCGACCGCAACTAGGCCGCCTGAATGGACTTTGTCCTGATGACCGGCAGAAGACATCAAAGAAGTCACCCTTGTAATAATTGGTTCTCCTTCCGTTTTACCTTCCTCGATTATCCCTGGCTTGAGCTCAACTTCATCGTCCTCGGCGAGTGTTCCTTGCAACAATGTACCGCCCAGAACTCCACCGACGAGTTTTGACTCATCTAATCCGGGATGGTTCACATCGAAAGATCTGAGGACCTGCATAAGCGGCGGGGCACTTTCATTTCGAACTGGCGTCGGTATCGTTTTTTCAACGGCCTCGATGAGCGCATCGATATTTAGCCGGTGTTGTGCGGAAATCGGAATAATGGGAGCGTCAGCAGCGACGCTTCCCGCCACGAAGTTTCTTATAGACTTGTGGTTTTCAGCAGCCTCAACGTCAGAGATCAAATCCACTTTATTCTGGACGATGACGATGTTTTTCATCCCCATCATTTGCAGCGCCAGAAGATGTTCACGCGTCTGAGGTTGAGGAACTTTTTCATTCGCGGCAATTACCAGAATAGATCCATCCATGACCGCGGCGCCAGAGAGCATGTTCGCCATAAGACTCTCGTGGCCGGGACAATCTACAAAACTAACAACTCGGAGGAGATTCGGTTCACCACCACACCCTTCGCAACTGGGCTCGGTTCGAAAACATTCAGGAGCACCGCATCCGCTACATCTATAAAACGCGGCGTCTGCGTAGCCAACTTTTATCGTGATGCCTCGCCGCAATTCTTCGCTATGTGCACTGGTCCAAACACCCGTTATGGCTTGGACTAGGGTCGTCTTGCCGTGATCGACATGACCAGATGTTCCAATGTTCACCTCGGGTTGCTTTGGAATTTTTCGCGTTTTGACCTCAGTTTGAACTACTGTCGTCATAAGGAGACTAGACATTATTACTACTAAGGATATAAGCGCTTTCAGCCAGAGAGCGCTCAACGCGGGGGAGAATTTCTAGCGAAATAGGAATAGAAGACTTTAGGTCATTGAACTAAAAGCGCGTTAACCTGATAAATCTCGTCAGTTATCGTGTTTCCTCTTACAAGCTTCCTCTTCTTCAGACCTTCACCGGCACCTTTCCTAAACCCGGTGCCTTTAGTCATCAAGACATATTTCTTGACGCCGCCCATTACGTCGCTTCGCATCGGAAACCCTGCAGTATCGCTTCCCCCCGTAATCTTCACTTTGCCACTCAGGCCCATCAGGGTGCCGTCTAGTTCGTCGCCGATCTTAAGCCCTAAGAGGGGCTGCGCGTCCTGATCTTTGAGCTCGACTGATTGAGACTTGCCTGTTTTTGGATCTCCTACAATAATCTTGAACGTTGCCATGAATGGTTACACGTTAGTAAAAGCTACCAACTCAAATCTACGCTAATAAGTATTATTTTGGGCGGATAACCCGCCACTGACTCGCAGCGCCCGCCGACGATCGTAGAGATCCGTCTCCTATGCTCACAGGCAGATACTAGGCTGAGATTCATTATTTCCCTAATAGTAAGCTCGGGCATTAGAGTCAGAAGTTGGGATTATTTCAGAATGTGAGATTTCAAAACAATCGAGATTGAGGATTCTTCATCTTCAAAATTGAATCCCAGAAAAGTACGAATCGGTTCGCTGACTGTGTATGCAAAAGAACTCGAACAATATCAAACGTTTAGCTCGACTGAAGCCGTTAATTGTTTGCGGGCGATCCAGTCAGCATTGAACCACCGCATCACGTCAGGACGACTTAGAGGCGTGGATTATCTTCCAAATACTTTCACCGACTTGCAACAATCTCTCGTCTTCGAGCGCCCGCCCGGAGATTTCAATCGCAGTTGGGAGCTCCGAAGAATCAAGTCTGTGAGTTGGGATTGAAAGTGACGGAAGTCCGCTGAGGTTAAAAAGTTCTGAGTTCCTTACTAGTAGCCACCAAATATTTACGGTCTCTCGCCCTAAGATATCGTCAATTTTGGGCGCGGTTGTAAGACAGGTGGGCATCGCAAGGAAATCCACTTCCTGGAAAGCCTTTGAAAGACATGAGATTATCGAAAGTCTTTCGCGGGAGGCCAACATCAATTCCATCATCCCGACCTTCGAACCTCGTTCAAAAAAGCTCATGACGTCTTTGCCTACGAGCTTCTTGTTATCTGGACTATTCACTAGGTCTTGGTAAAACCAGTACATCTCCGAAAGCTGGATCGTTTGTCTCGTTCGGTATATACTCTCCGTTTTCTGAATCTCAATGTCTTCTACGATGATATAACCGGCCTCTCGAAGTGCGTCTATCGATTTCCAGAAAGTTCTCTCAACGGCAGGAACGCAATCCTCCAAGAAGTAGCTTTGCGGAATCCCGATCTTCTGTTTGTTCTTGGGGTTGTTTCTAGGACTCTGGAAATTCTGGGAATTGGCAAGTGCACTGAATGCAAGTTGCATATCCTGCATATTTTTAGTAAGTATGCCAACGTGATCGAGCGTTGCGCTAAGTGGAATGACTCCAGATGTGCTTATTGTACCGAGAGTAGGTTTGAACCCGCAAACCCCGCACTATGCGGCCGGAATTCGGACTGATTCGCCTGTATCCGTCCCTAGGCTGACCATGGGAATTTTGGAGCGCGCGCGCTACAGACACGGCCGAGCCACCGCTAGAGCCGCCCGGAATCCTTGATGGATCTACGGGGTTTTTCACAGGTCCGAAGAATGAGCTCATCGAGGTCGCGCCCATTGCGAGCTCATGAAGATTTGTTTTGCCAAAGAGAATGCAGCCCGCTGAAATCGCAGAATCAACGACGTCCGCATTCACTACTGGTACAAAGTTCTGAAAGACGGCGGAAGCTCGGTCGTTCTGTGACCTGCCAAGAAGATGTTGTCTTTTATGGTCAGTGGAACTTCAAAAAGAGGAAAGCTATCAAACATCCTTGATTTCCGGCTGACCGGTATGATTTTCGAAAATCCCACAGCATCGCTTTCCCCAAAAATCGTTACGAAAGCGTTCAACCTCGAGTTGTATTCCTCTATGTTCTCAAATTCACTCCTGATTTCTTCGACAATATCGATCTTTTCCGATTGAATTTCTTGTTGATAATCCCGAATCGTTTTGAATTTGTGGTTCAAATGAATGCTCGAACTTACCGGTGGAAAGCTCAGAAATGTCTGCCGCTGCTAATGAATAACTTGTTTTGGCAATTGAATTTGCAAAGCTCGCACAGACTGATTTTTTGTGATCAAAAGCGTATTATTACGTGGATAACCTCGTTCTAATAGTATTATTTTGGACTAGTAACCGTAAAGGGGAGAGAGTTTGCGTCTTACAGTAATTATTTCCTTGAGTAACTGCCGATAGTCGTCCGATACCATCTGAAGGTATTTCTGATTCAGAAGCCTCACTTCCTGTTCGGAGGGAACCGTGTACAGTACATCTCCCTCGTTCACCTGTCTTCCAATTGTAGGCCCAGAGATAGAAACTGCAACCTGCTCTCCTTTCTTGGCTTCGGGGATTGTCTTACCCTCTTGCTGAATCTGATGAATTACCCCGATAGTCTTTCCCGTAACTCCCATAACGTTACATTTCTGCCTTAATTTTCCTTCTATGATTTCAACGCCGAAAACTGCGGGATCATTACGCCTAAATGAAAAACCTTTGAGAAACCGAAATTTGCATAGCGGCGTGAGAGCATCCAGTCCAGTCTTCTGTTCTGAGTCTTGCTCCTGCGTTACCCAACCAAGATAGTTATCAATCAAATTGTAAATTATCTGATCTGAGAAGACCTTCAGTTTACTATCGAAAATCTCCTGCTCAGCATCAGGGAGAATCTTCACGCTGAACGCGAGAATCACGCCTCTGTACTTGTCGTTCATTCTCACGGCTGAAGCCTCCACAATGTCTCGCCTTGACACCGGGCCAATATCAGCTCGTTTGATCGGGATCTGACGCGATTTTAGCATCTGCACAATAGCTTCAAGCGAGCCCAGAGTGTCCGCCTTTAGGATAATTCCGTTGACATCCGATTCGATAATTACCTGCTTAACTTCGGACTCGACCATCGCCTTCGTTTCCTCCTCACTTGACTCGTCAAATGCGACCAAAGGAGAACCAGCTAACACTCCCTCAAGATCTGGAGTTACAATTTTGACCCCTGCCGCTGCAACGATGGAGTCTACCGTCGCAAACTTATCCCGAGGATCTCGCATTTCGTCCAGCGGTTTCGGCATGAAAATGGCTTTGATTCTTGTAACGACGGCACCATCCTTTTTCGCCATGACAACCTGGTCGCCGTTTCGGAGTAGACCCTCGAGGAGGATCACATTTGCAGTCTCCCCGACGCCTGGCTCCTGTTTGACTTCTAAGACTATGCCTCGAGCGCGAGCATCCGAAGATATTGATAGTCTCTTTTGGAGGTAGACTTGTGTTAATCCCACCAAGACCGCGATTAACTCAGGTATGCCCTCTCCAGTCCTGGCGCTAACCGGAACAATTGCGACTTCCTTTCTGAAATCCTTTATTCTGTAGAGAGCTTCGGAATTGATTCCCAATCTGGAAAGCTCTCCAACTACAGTGTATATTTTCTCGTCTAGAATATCAACGACTGACTTTGGTTGATTCTTGATTGCTTGTGTGATAAATTTTGAAGTCCCTTTCTTCCATCCAGACACGGTATCTACTTTGTTTAGTGCTATAACGAAAGGGACTTTTCGCAATCGAAGTATTTCCAGGCTTTCCTTGGTTTGAATTTCCAACCCTTTCTGGGCGTCAACGACCAGAATAGAAATGTCTGCCGCGGAACCACCGCGGTTTCTAAGATTGGTAAATATCTCGTGACCGGGAGTATCTATGACAAGAAGACCCGGGACATGAATTTCGCCACCCCCAATCGTTTTCAAAAGTGGGCCGCATATCTCTTTTAGTGTCTCAGCCGGGAAGAAACTTGCACCTATGTGCTGAGTAATTCCGCCCACTTCCCTTGCCTGAACTCCGGTCCCTCTTATCTTGTCTAGAAGGGAGGTCTTTCCGGAATCCACGTGGCCTAGTACCACCACTACTGGCGATCGTATTTGAGAAGTGGTTTCCATATTTTCTGCTTCCTAAACGACGGCTTATGAAGAGAGCTTCTGATTTGAAACGGAAAAAGTTAACGGCTGAAATTAGTCCAGAAGTTACTTGAGTCATAATTCGGGGAATAGAAACTTTGATTCCCGAACGTAACTTTCTTGCGAGTCTGAAGCATGGACAACATTGTCAGTGTAACCCAAACCAAAGTCTCCCCTGATTGTTCCGCTCGAGGCTTCGAAGCTCTTGGTAACGCCGATCATTCTCCTCACAACTTCGACGGCGTTATCTCCCTCAACCACAATCGCTACTGCTGGACCCGAGATAATGAATTGCTCTAACTCGGGGAAAAAGGGCTTACCAACGTGAGGCGAATAGAAATCGTTTGCAAGATCTTTGTCAAATGATAGTAATCTCAGTGCAACGATTTTGAAACCCTTTTTTTCGAACCTGGAAATAATTTCCCCGACGAGACCCCGTCGTACTCCATCCGGTTTGACTACGACTAATGTTCGGTCCAAAGAGACTACGCCTTTTCTTTAGCCACAGTCGCAACTTGGGCCTGACGACTTGCTTTGACTGGGGGTTTCGGTCTCTGCCTCGCCCATTTCAGAGACCTCGGATCTCTTTTGAGAACCGAAGAATTCTTTCGGCATTTGGACGAGCAGTACCAAAACGTTGCACCATCATTTCTGATATACATCACGCCGGTTCCGAGAGGGATCAGTTTACCACAAAAGGAACATCTCTTAGGACTGTAAGACATCTCAAGAAATCAACCGTTTTGCCCTAATTTCCTACTTTATCTTTCTTGCTTCGCGTTCAGTTTCGCGCAGCATCAAGACATCACCCATACGTACTGGGCCTTTCACATTACGTGTTAAGATTCTGCCTCGGTCTCTCCCTTCAAGAAGCTTGACTCGAACCTGGGTAATCTCTCCGGCAACTCCTGTTCTCCCAACGACTTGTATTATCTCAGCCGGGGTAACGCGTTCTTCTGCTCTAGTACTCAAATAACTACACCGTTACACTCGTCATTGACTGGAGTCAGGAAGTAGCGGGGACTTTGAGCTTTGAAATCTCAGAAACAACTTGATCTATCAAAGGCTGTGCATCCCCCGATTCAATTATGCATGCAGAAGCAGCTCCTACGTCAATCCCCAAAGCTGGTCCCATGCTTGCTCGAGTTGGAACGAAAACAAAGGGAACGCTACGTTCCTCGCATATGATTGGAAGATGAGCAACAACCTCAGGAGGTTCGACATCCTCGGCGATAATCACAAGCTTGGCTATTCCACGTTCAATAGCCTTCGTGGTTTCATTAGTACCTTTCCTAATTTTTCCGGTTTGTTTCGCTTGCCTTAGTGCTTCATAAGCGGCATCGGAGATTTCTTTAGGAGTTTCAAACTTTACAAAATACGGCTTTGCCATAGTCTCAGTCCAACCTTACGAAAGATATAGCTGGAACTGCGGACATTACTATAGGGTTCATCTTATTCTTTCGCCCGAGATTAATCACCTTTCCGTCCCTTTAATAAGTTGTATCATTGGATTGTCTGGTTTGGTCAGACGATTGCTGAGTTGTGACCTCCGACTTATCGCATTGAGCTTACTTGTGCGCAAATATCGCAGATTCAGGTGAGTCGAGCCTACAGAAACCAAATCGAACGAATTGAAACATCTCGCCGATTTTTAGGTCGCGTGCCGATAATTCAGCTTTGCCTTCAGAAATTTTCAAACTGTCAGGATTGTAAACTTCATCGATTAATAGCGGGCCAGTAACAGTGACGCGGAACGGAATCGATTTTTCTGGTACAACCCATTGAACCTTCATCATTCTTTCCAAATTGTCATCTGACACTTGTTTTGCCTTTATCAGATTGTCTTGAATCGAGTAAACTTCGCAATTGTAAACCTCAATCAACCTGAACTTTGATCCTATCTTGAGTTGTGAAGCATCAGATGCCGAGATCAGAAATCTTCCATCCGTTTCGATAGTTCGAGATCCAAATTTCTCGTCCGGATGAAACTTTAGCAGTACTTTGATTGAAGGAGCTCCATCGATCTCCAAGCTGACGGGATTTTCCACGTAGAATAACCGCTTTGCGATCGGATCCAATAATTTTCTGTTAATACTCTCGAGCAAATCCCAGCTAGGTTGGGATTCCACTTTGCTAATCCCCATTGAGAGAACAAATTCTCTTATTGCTCCAGGAAGAATTCCACGGCGCTTGAGACCTGAAATCGTAGGCAAACGAGGATCGTCCCACCCCTTCACTTTTCCTTCGTCAATCAGTTTTCTCAAATTTCTCTTTGAAACAGTTGTATTTTGAAGCTGGAGCCGTGAAAATTCAATAATTCTTGGTTTTCGTAAGTTTGCTGAATCCAGAATAGCGTAATACAGTTCATCTCGCAGCTCGTACTCCTTGCTTCGCATAGCGTGAGTAACGCCGTCGAGACTATCTTCGACTGGTCCGTTAAAGTCGTAAGTCGGCCAGATCCGAAACAAAGTACCTTTCAATGGATGAGGATGTTCGACGACTCTAAAGAGAACGGGATCGCGCATTGTGGTGTTCAGGCTCTGCATGTCTCCCACAAATCTCAACGTCGAGTGTTTCGCTTCGGTTTCTCCCGAGACCATTAACTCCCATAAAGTAAAATTTTGATCCGCGGTTTGCGATCTGTGCTCACAATTCACACCCGCCTTTCGGTTTTCTCGCATCTTTTCTTGATTGCACGCGCAAACATAAGCCGCGTATTTTTGAATCATCGTTCGCGCTATTTCGTAATACTTGGTCAAATCATCAGATGCATTTCTTACCAGATCCGCTTTAATCCCGAGCCAATCGAACGATTCCAAGAATGCATCATAGTATTCTTTCTTTTCTACCGCAGGATTCGTATCATCAAATCGAACAATGAACTTTCCCTGGTATTTTTTCGCGTATTCAAACCCGAGGATTGTCGCTTTTGCGTGGCCAATGTGCATGTACCCATTCGGCTCTGGAGGAAATCTTGTAACTACCTTTCCGAATTCTGCGTCGGGCAGATCGGGGAGCTCAATTTTCTTCTCAGAATCAGCTTTCGAAATTTCCTTTTTCCTGGCAATCGTCTTTTCAATCTCCCCCGGAAAATCTCTTTCAAGGACATCTCTTTGCTCTGCAACCGTCATCTCGTTTATCTTTGAGACGACCTCTGAAGCAATTGACTTGATCCTATTGGAATCTTTTCGCAGATTAGGATTTTCAGCTAGCAAACGGCCGACTACTGCACTGGAGTTTGCTTTGCCATTGTGTTCAATTGCATTCAGATAGGCCGCCTTTTGAATAGCAAGAGAAATCTCGTTGTCGGAATCCGTCTACATTCACCTGGTGGATCCATCACGTTTTCAGAATAAGTTTTGATTCAATAGTCCCTAGAGCTGAGGTATTCCAAGAGAAACCTTGTATTCCTGGATATTCTTGGATGCATTTTCGATTGTTCAGAAGTAAGTTCGTCAAACGATTCCATTGCTAGCCTAGAATGATTTGAAGCAACACCACGAGCATAATCAATAGAACCGTTCTCTTTCATTAGATCGAAAACTCTCCTTATTTCATCTGCTGATTTTTCAGACCGTTGTTTGGATAATATTTCAAGAACTTCGGCCTTCCGCTTTTTCTCCAAGTGATCCAACAAATGAATTAGCATGATTGTCCTTTTTCCTTCGAACAAGTCACCAAGAATCTCCTTTCCGTACTTTGATTCGTCTGCGGTCAAATTCAAGACATCATCCACGATTTGGAACGCTATTCCGAGATTCGTGCCGAAATCAATGATTCGTTCCATTATCTTAGAGGTGCTAGTTGGAAGTCTTCCTTCGTCATTTCTGTCTACAGAAGATAGGAGTACGCCAAGCCTACAAGGCGTAATACATGTGTACCAAGCTGCTTTCTTAGTGACCATTACTAGATAGTCTTTCTCGCTAATATCCCAATTATTCAGGTACGTCCACGATAACTCGATTTGTTGACCTTCAGTCGTTTCGTTTAGCATGCTAGTGAATTCAGAGAGGATTTTGAGCGTCAAGTCTGCTCCCACAATACCCTTGTTAGTAAGTAACAGTTCCCACATCTTTCCGTGAAGAGCATCTCCAGCATTTATGGATAGTTCAACACCGTGTTTTTTGTGCAGAGCAGGTAAACCTCGTCGCAGATCCGACCCGTCCTCAATATCATCATGGATCAGTATCCAATTCTGGAAGAGTTCGAGAGCCGCCGCGGAAACCAGAGCATTCTGTTTCTTACCAGAGAATAACTCGCACCACAGTATGCACAGACTCCCCCTAAGACCTTTCCCACCACGACTAGGATAGTCCTTCATCATGTCATAAAGAAGCTGAATCTCGGCCGATTCTGCAGATTTTGGTAAAAAGTCCAGAACTATCTTGTCTAATTGTTTCTTATTGGAGCTTAACATATCCAACAGATTTTGAGTCTCAGTTCTGAGTTCCATTTCTTTCAACCTTGGAGTTAAGGCCATCCTTTTTGTCGAGTTGATTCAAAGACTAGACTTCTTGTGCGAATAAATCATTGTCGCTAGAACTTCCTCACC
>DATNHH010000192.1:0-2247 GCA_035605055.1 Nitrososphaerales archaeon | reverse complement strand
CTCGCGTAGTTTTTCCCTGGTTTCGCCAGTCGTCCTAGGTTGAGAGAAGAACTTCAATTGTATTACGTTAGATTCGAGTTCTCTCAGTATCATCGCCGTCTCACGTAGTCTTGATGCATGATTTTCTTGCTTTCGCAAGTTACTTCCGACCGAGGTCTTTGTACTTTTTTTCTTTGAGATTCGCCCTGCTAGATCTTCCAGCATCGGATAAGCCGAAATTAAGTCCTCGGGATCCTTGCTCTCGACGGAGACAGAACCAAACTTCGTAATGTATGAGATAATGTATTTCATAGAAAATGACGCTCGAATTTTCTCTTGGAATATTTACTCGATATTCATCTTTAGTTATATGGTTTATTTGAAAATCGTTCCTTTGATGAAGCAAAAGGCCTATGAATATTGACTTGGATTGTATTCATGATCTGTCAGAATTCGTCTCCTGCTAGAACCTTTGGCAACTTTTGCTTCAACCAGAGCATCGACTCATCACAGGGTCATCTTTGGAAACTGCATGGACATGCATGAGCTTGCCAGGGAATCCGTTGATTTGGTGGTCACCTCTCCGCCCTACTATAATGCCCCCTTCGACTATCCAGGGATGTACCGTGATTATGACGAATATCTCGACATGCTCTCCCGAGTTGCTGACGAGCTCTATCGAGTAGTCAGTGACGGGCGAATAGTTTGCTTCGTGATCGATGACATGTTGGTGGACGGAGAAAAATTACCTATTGTTGCAGACGCCACGACAATAATGAGGAAGACCGGCTTCAGATACCGGGATCGGATAATGTGGGTAAAGCCCAAGGGGTATTCAAGAATCAGCCGAAGATCGGGAGTCGTCATCCAACACCCATATCCAATGTACTTTTACCCAGACAATATTCAGGAAAGCATTCTCATCTTCCAGAAAGGGAGATTTGACTATAGAAAGGTTCGCGAAATGAATCAGGAAGTTTTGGAGGCCTCAAAAATTGACAGCCGGGCCATAAATCAGAATGAGTGGAACCTTACCGTCTGGCAGATAACAAACGTTCTCCCGACAAATAATCCTCTCGAGAAAGGGATCGCAGCTTATCCGGAGGAGCTAGCATCCAGACTCGTCCAGCTTTTCTCTTTTTCAGGCGATACCGTTCTTGATCCGTTCCTTGGATCAGGAACAACGAGCAAGGTTTCCGCGCTGTTGGGGAGGAATTCTGTCGGCTACGAGCTGAACTCTTCGCTCAAGGATCGGATTATTTCAAAAGTATCTAGTGCTGGACGCTTGGAGTTGAAGACCGAGCGAAGGCACGACTGTATTACACCCGTTGAGACCGTCGACAACGCCCCTCAAGCGATCGGTCGGCCCCACCAGAGCTTAAGATAATTACTCGGCTGTTAGTATGTGAACCTCGCAATTTTTCGCTGCGTTCTTGAATTTCTTGGCGTCGTCTTCTGAGCCCACAATCGAACCGTAGTGCATCGGTATCGCGATTTTTGGCTTGATCTTGCTAACCGCCTCAACTGCCTCATCTGCCGTCATGACATAGGTGCCGGAAACAGGCAGCAATGCGATATCGGGTCTGAGATTTTCCATCTCAGGAATCAAGTCACTATCTCCAGTGTGATAAATCGAGACGCCTGATTTTGTGGTGATTACGTATCCAACTTTTCCATCTTGCTCAGGATGAAATGGCTTGCCAGGCTCTGCAAATTTGTTCGTGTTATAGGCCGGAACCGCCCTCACCTCAAAGGAACCGAGCTTCACTCTATCGCCTGGTTTGACACTCTTGAACTCTTTTGGCGAGACTTTGCTTACCTCCTCTTTCGCCGCGGGAATCGAAACCACAATCGTGGAGTTGGGCTTTACAACTTTCTTGAGATCATCGTGATTGAGGTGATCAAAGTGTTCGTGAGAAATCAATACGTAATCCGCCCGGACATCGTGCTTTAATTTGAAGGGATCTACAACCAATGTTTCTCCTCCGTCTTCAATCTTGAATCCGTCGTGTCCCAGCCAGGTTATTTTTACGCCTTTATGTTCGAACATTCAAACCATGCCCCTAAACAAGAATTAGGCATATAAGAAAAAGCTTTCTTTGATTTACCACGAGAGTATCCATTCTGGACGAAAGGCTTAAACTAGCCGTGGGAATTGCGCTACGGGAGTAGAACGCGATTATTTGCTGTCCGCCTCATCTTCTTCGGGAGAGAGCACAAGCGAAGCTCAGCTTAACGCGCTTTCGTCTCTTGGACTCTCGCAGTATG
>DATNHH010000191.1:0-2811 GCA_035605055.1 Nitrososphaerales archaeon | reverse complement strand
TCGTCAATCCAGAGTCTTATCAGGCCAAGCAAGGACTTTGCCTCACGAGCGGAGATCTGATAAACAGTCTCATTGGGTTTCATCCTCCCTCGACTCCTTGCCTCGATTCTGTGCAAGTCGTCGCTGATCTCGTAGAGGAGTTCAGCGATTTCAAACGGCCCTAGAAAAGAATTGAAAAAGACGCTCAACTTGCCTTCATTGTTCACCCCGTTGCTCCTGACAGCACATGCTACAAAATCATTAGATTTGAACTTCCACTCCTCATAGTTTGCTTCCGAGATTAGCACCTCGGCTTCCAGAGAGGAATCATGCACAATCATTCTCCTGTACTTCCAGCCGTTCCTAGAGGTTAGCGTACCAGAGATCGATTTGACTTTGACACAGACCGATCCAGAGCTATCCAATTCTGATAATTCTACCAGAAATTGTAGTCTCGCTTCTGACCCTGTGCTTGTGCTTCCTTTCTTACCCTCTGAGGATGCTGATAGTTCCGCCAATATACACATGTGCTCTGATGTAAATTCAAAGAGAGGCTAATTCTTATTTTGCAGTTTCGGTCAAAAGCTCAGTTTGTGGGATCTTAACCATGGAGATTCGCAACTGCGAATCAAAAGACTTGGAATCTGTTAGCGAGATCGAAAATGCCTCCTTCGAGGAGCCGTATCCTTTAGAACTCTTTGTTCGTCTACTGAAAAATTTCCATCAGGGATTTAGGGTCGCAATACTCGAAAATAAGATCGCCGGTTACTGCGTCATTTCTCCGCTGAAATGGCAGAGAATTGTGGTGATAAGTTCCTTGGCGACCCATCCTGAATTCAGAAACCAGGGCGTCGGTTCAGCTCTCCTTGCTGACGCAATTCGAATTTCTAGGGAGACATCTGCCCTGAGATCATTTAAAAAACTGATTCTTCAGGTAGCGGCAGACAACACATCTGCACAATCGCTGTACAGCAAATTCGGATTTGAATTTCGCGGGACAATAAGGAATTACTATGGCCGGGGTAGAGATGGCATTCAGATGGAACTTGATTTGTTGAAAAAAGAGTCTTAGAGATGATTTGAAAATCAGGATCCGGTAAACACGGGCTTTCGCTTTTCCAGAAAAGCATTCGCGCCCTCCTTTTGATCGCTTGTCGAAAAGCAGAATGCAAACAACGTACTTTCGTAATCTAGTCCTTCCTTCAATCCGGATGCCGAACTATTGATCGAGTCTTTTGCCAGTTTCAGAATGAGCGGACTTTTCGAAGAAATTTTTCCGGCGAGATTATCAACATAATCCATCATCTCCTTTATCGTCGGGAACACTCGATTGACAAGCCCAAGTCTAAAGGCCTCATCTGAATCAATCAGGTCGCCGGTGAAAATTAGTTCTTTGGCTTTGTAAAGGCCAATCCGTCTGGGGAGTCGCTGTGTTCCACCAACCCCTGGAATCGCCCCAACATTGATTTCGGCCTGGCCAAATTTTGCGTTCGCGGACGCGACAATAATGTCGCATGACATTGCAAGTTCCAATCCTCCACCGATTGCGTGGCCGTTGACTGCAGCGATAACCGGTTTGGGGAAGTTCTCAAGCCGATTGGATGCTCCCTTGCTAGTCTTCAGATACTCTTTAGCTAAGAAGGGTGTCATTGTCAGAAACATTCTGATATCCGCCCCTGCACTGAACGCTTTTTCTCCCGCTCCAGTCAAAACAACGACGTGCACGGATTCGTCTCTTTCAGCGAGGTCAAGAGCGGATAGAATCTCCTTTCTGATTTCAAGATTTAGAGCATTCAACACTTCCGGTCTGTTTAGGGTTATTATGGCGTATTTTCTTCCAAAATTCTTCGAATAAGTGATGAAGCTGAACTTCGTCTCTAGGCCATCATTTGGCATGATCGATTGACCTTTGTGTTAAACGAGAGTTGGTCCAGCATACGTTCCTTCGGGCCCCAGCTCTTCTGCGATCCTGATCAACTCGTTGTATTTGGCCGTTCTTTCTCCACGCGCAGGAGCTCCTGCCTTGATGAACTGGCTTTCGACCGCGGTAGCCAAGTGCGAGATGAACGTGTCTTCGGTCTCTCCTGATCTGTGAGAGACGATCACGGCCCAGCGGGCTTCTCTGGCCATTTTGATGGCTTCAAGAGTTTCCGTCACGCTGCCGATCTGATTTAACTTGATCAATATGGCGTTTGTCGATTTTGACTCGATTCCCTTGGCTATCCTCCCTGGATTGGTCACGTAGAGATCGTCACCGATGATTTTTACTCTCTTCGCCAACTTCGACGTTATTTTAGCAGAATCCTCAAACGAATCTTCAGAAAACGGATCTTCAATAGTCAAGATTGGATATGTAGTTGCAAGATTTTCGTAATAATCCAAAAGCTCGCCGCCGTTCATCGTCCTACCGTCAATCTGGTAAGACAGGGTCTTCTGGTCATAAAAGCTGGATGAAGCTGCGTCGATGCCTAGCTTGATCAGAGATTCGTTGTAACCCGCATTTTTTATCGCAACCAGTATTGAATCCAGTGCGTCAGATGTTTTTTCCAGCGGGGGAGCATATCCACCTTCGTCGCCAACATTTACCGCAGAAGGTCCCCATTTCTCTCTCAAAACCTTCTTCAGGGAATGATAGACTTCTACCCCGAGTCTGAGTCCCTCTAGGTAGTTCCTAACCCCAACCGGTTCGATCAGAAATTCTTGGATGGCAAGCTTATTTCCTGCATGTTTTCCGCCATTGATCACGTTCATCATCGGAACGGGTAGCCGGTATCTTTTTCTCTTTACAAGGTATCGATACAAAGGCACAGATTGGGACGCGGCACCTGCCCT
>DATNHH010000190.1:0-2633 GCA_035605055.1 Nitrososphaerales archaeon | reverse complement strand
CCTACGAGTATCTCCATCTTTATCCCCATACCGTGCGAGGCCGCGATGTTTTCCACGTCTTTCATCCATTTCTTGGCAGGTCTCTTAGCCTGTTCATAATAGTCTGCGATCTCACCCATTATTTCGAACTGCGGAGTGGGGACTACGTAAAGGGCCATTAGGGAGGCTCCTTCGTACTTGGCTATCCGCGAAGCATGATCTGCTGCCTTGAACGAGATCTCCGAACCATCCACGGCAATTAGAATTCTCTTAAACCCAGATTTGATAACCAAAGGGTGATCACCTGCTACAAATCGATTGGATTTCTCCCAAATTAAGGCGTTAGACGATTCTCAGCTCTGAGAATAGGGAAGAGCTTCACTTGCTGGGAGTTTATTACCGAAGACTAGCTAGATTTCTTGTTTTTCTTTTTCGACGATAAGTCGGCCGATCGATTCCCATCCAGAGTCTTTCTGTACTTCTCCAGTACTTTTGTAATCGTCAGTTCGCCAACCTCCTCCATTTCGTATGTTACCCTCAAGGTTGGCTTCGTGAGTTTCAAGTCCCGCCTCAAATCCACCGGCGTCCCAATTAAGACGAGGTCGCAGTTTGTTCCATCAATTGTCTCCTTGAGCTCCTTCATTTGCTTTTCACCGTAACCCATTGCCGGGAGGACGTTTCCGAGGTGACTGAATTTTCTAAATACCTCCGTGATTGAGCCCACAGCATATTTTCTCGGATCCACTATTTCGCTGGCCTTGTTCTCAGTGGCAACTCTGAACGCCGCGCCGGTCGGAAGACCGCCATGCGTAAGCGTCGGTCCATCCTCGACGCAGAGGACACGCGCCCCTCTGACAGCCTCAGGACTCTCAACGCTCACTTTCAAGTTTGCTTGCAAAATCTCTGCTCTCCGGTTCAACTGCTTCACATTTTCAATGACTTGATCGCGGTTCTCCTTCGATGCCGCGTCAATTTTGTTCACTATGATATAATCGGCCATCCGGACATTTGCCTCCCCCGGGTGATAGGTGAGCTCATGTCCCGGCCTCCTTGCATCTGCGATAACGAAGAGCAGATCTGGCCTTATGAAAGAGAAGTCGTTGTTTCCACCGTCGAAGATTATGACATCACTTGATTTCTCTGCTAATTTCAGGATGCTCGCGTAGTCAACTCCTGCATAAACGGAGAACCCGTTGGCGATGTGTGATTCGTATTCCTCCCTTTCTTCGATTGTTGTTTGCTCTTTATCCAGATCATCGAATGTCGAGAAATTCTGCACTGCTTCTTTGGCAAGATCACCGTAGGGCATTGGATGGCGAATTATCCCTACTCGATAACCCATATCGCGGAGAGCGAGAGAGATCCTCCTTGTGGCCGGACTCTTTCCCGCACCGGTCCGGACGGCGCAGACCGCAATAACTGGTTTTTTTGAATGGAGCATTGTGTCGCTGGGTCCAAGTAATCCAAAGCTCGCCCCGCTCGCAAGAGCAATGGATGCCTTGTGCATCACGTCGAGATGCGTGAGATCGCTGTAAGCCAGAACGACTTCGTCGGCTCTGAGCTCCTTGATCAATGAAGGGAGTTTCTCTTCCTGAAAGATCGGAATGCCGTCTGGGTACCGCCTTCCCGCAAGTTTCGAGGGAAAATTTCTCTTCTCTATTCCCGGGATTTGCGTCGCCGTGAAAGCAACGACTCGATAATGTGGATTGTTTTTGTAAAAGGTTAGAAAGTTGTGGAAATCTCGGCCGGCTGCACCAAGGATTATGACTCTTCGCATTGATCTATATT
Source organism: Nitrososphaerales archaeon (assembly GCA_035605055.1). Lineage (GTDB taxonomy): Archaea > Thermoproteota > Nitrososphaeria > Nitrososphaerales > CADDZS01 > DATLTL01. The sequence goes on along the minus strand of DATNHH010000190.1, from coordinate 866 downwards.
CCTACTTGACGTAAAATGGAGAACTGTCGGTCTCCTTGTTTCATTTTTGACTGTCTATTTAATGGAAGGTTATGATTTTCGTTTGTGAGAATCGGGGGTTAAGAACCGATTAGTTGTGTCTATCGAAGTTCCCTGTTAGCGCAGAGAATAAGGACCGACAAGTACACAAATCTAAATCGTTGAAAAGAGTGTTACAGACAGGCATTCTATCGATGGATTTTATCCTAGATTCGCCAAAATCCCTCCGGGCCCACGTTACTTTTGCTGGCTCGGAGCGGTGGGTGTGACTTGAGGCGTCGTGGCAGGTTTTTGCTTCTTCTTTCCAAACAATCCTGACCCGGCGATAAGTAAGACAAATCCGATTATCGCAACAAGCAGCGCGCCTATCGAGCTGGCTGTGAATCCAAGATGAACCTTTAGACCACCATAGAAGAGCACAGGCGAGACGACGATAAGGAGCAATCCGAGAACGTCAGGAATTGAAGCGAGTCTAATGTTTCCCAGAACTTGTTTCGGCGAGAGCAGTAACGAGATACCGATCAAGAAGAAGGCATAGATCAAAGCATAGCGGCCGTTCACGAAGAACGAAAATGCCGTTCCAAAATCATAACTCGCGGTGCTTAGAGCGGCCAAAAACGAAACAATCAGTACTACTACGGCAAGAATTTGCAGCCTGGTTGTGTTTGCCTGAACCACGCCGGTTCTCTCCGGCAGATTAGCTGATCGAACTTCAAGAATCAGCGCAAGGCAGATAGCGACGACTGAAATCAGAAAAAGGTAAGGACTCTTCGAAACCACCAGATATGCAGTCGAGGGCATCGTGGAAGTTTTTGCAGTTACTACCCATTCGTACACGCCATAAATGA
>DATNHH010000189.1:0-7159 GCA_035605055.1 Nitrososphaerales archaeon | reverse complement strand
CCAAACCCGCCTCGGTCTTGGGGAGAAGTAAGGAATTTGGTACGCTCAAGCCGGGTGCTCAAGCTGACATTGTCGCGTTCAAGCTGCAACGCAAAACCAAGGTCCTCATTGATTGTTACGGGAAGAGCGAAAAAGCGAATGAAATAATCGTACCGGTTCACGTTGTTAAAGGCGGTTCGATCGTTCGCTAGGGATTTGCAACGTTGCTCAGGCTTTTCTTGAGCCACTCCAGTCCTTTCTTGTTGGTCCAGCCGTAGTTGTAAAACTCCAGTCCCGTTGCGCCCGCTTCAAGTGCGGCATTCATCTCAGCTTCAAGCGTACCCCTGCTCGTTGTGATTGGAAAATTGATCCGGAGCGACGCGTGCAGCGAACACGCTTCCTGGATCTCGAACTTTGTCCAGAGGACTTGATAGTACACATTTTCCGGTTCTTTGACGTAGGTCACGAGATCGATTCCGTCCAGAATCTTGCTCGCGCTGCTCAAGTTTATCCCCTCGCAGCCTCTTCCAACCGAGAATTCCATTGATGATCCGCCCTGGGCCAACAGGCGAAGTTGCGTCTTCCTGCTCCGGATGTCTCTTAGAGCGTTTCTCACTTCCTGGAGCGTCTCGTTAGTATGCCCGTGTTTGAATTTCAGGAGGTCGTGTAGGAGGTCGATGTCTGAAGAGAGCACGTATGCGTTCCTCATGATCTCCTCCGGTGGGACGGAGTGCATCACGTTCGACGGCATCCTCAAGCTCGTGTCGACGATCTTTACGACGAGCTTTTTCATCTCCTCCGGCTTCAAGTTTGACTTCGACATCAGCTCGGTGCAGTTGTCGCAAAAGCATGTGGTAATCAATTCGGAAACGAGTGGTTCCAGTCGAGACCCGAAGATCTCGTGCTGATCGTTGTGCTTCAGGGACCAGGGATATCCGATTGACTCGAGCTGGATTGCGTTTAGGTCGTACTGACCGGCAAGATTTTGCACCAGTGCCTTCACGTATTCGATCGTCTCTTTGTGGCTGGGGCAGATGAAATTCTGGTCCACGTCGCCGAATGCATCTACCACGGCAAGCTCCGGGTGGCTCTTCGCAAAATTAGAGTTGTGCAGAGTCACGGTCCAGCTGTTGACACCGAGGTTGTATTTCTTTGATTCTTGCGTCACCAGTTCAACAACATCGACATCCGCGAACTTGGACGAACGGATCGGTTTCAGCAGCGATTTCACAAAGTAACCCGGATCCGGTTTGAAATAGACGACGCCCTCTTCGGCGTGGAATACTCTTTGCTTTGGATCACGCGGCAGAATGTAGCGCCCCGCGTGGTAGGAGGTTGCTAGATTGATCCTTGACACGCCAAGATCGGAAATGGTTTCCAGAACTTGCTCTGCGCCTTCATGCACAATGTCCCACGGGTGAACGAAGATTCCAGAGTCGATCTTATTCAAAGCAGATAATGCGAACTTTTTTGATTCTTATATATCAAGGCTGTGAACCCCAAAATTATCGTGAAAAAAAGTTTGACCGAAGAGCGAATCTTTGACAACATGGCAAACAAGACCTGCGTCATTACTGGTGGAACCAGAGGACTGGGTGAAGCTACTGCGAAGCTTTTTGCGAAACTTGGGGCTCGAGTTCTAATAACAGGCAGGGATGAAGCGAGGGGCCTTCGAATTCAGTCAAACTTCAAGGGGATAACTTTTCGCAGGGCGGATCTCGAAGACCGAAAGGACGTGGTTGATCTGGTAAAGTGGCTCGATCAAAATTTTGGCTCGGTCGACGTGTTGATCAGCAACGCAGCTCGAAACTCCCGGTATGATTTATTGAACGTCGAGCTTGAAGAGTGGGACCGGATGCTCGATCTGCTGCTCACCGCGCCGTTCCTGCTGTCGAGATGGGCTGCAAAGAGGATGATTGCGGAGAAGAAGAAGGGGAAGATAATAATCATCGGCGCAATTCAGGCGATGTCTCCCCTCGAACGATCCTTCGCGTACGCGACCTGCAAGGGTGGATTGATTTCGATGGTGCGAAGCATGGCGGTGGATTTGGGTCGCTATGGGATTCAGGCGTTTGCGGTTTTACCCGGACCGTTTTACATCAAGGACGAACCGATGCCGGAGGGTCTTGATTCGAGGGCCGCGTCACTTCTCGGAAGGATGGGCAGACCGTCGGAGATGGCAAAGTTACTCGCGTTCCTTGCGAGCGACAACAACTCGTTCATGACCGGCAACACCATCGTAGTTGACGGCGGAAGGTTGATCAACCGAAAGGCTGATCCGCAGGAAATACAGCTTCAGACGATTTGATTGAACTCAACGTTTCGAGCTGTGTGAATTGAACAGAGCTTGAAACGAGCTCTTATGAGCTTACAGAGCTTGAACGTAGCTCTTCGGTCAAAAAGTGCTCGCGTGTGTGAAACGCAGAAAATTTTTTTCTTAATGAAGGAATGGGAACTAGTATTAAAAGAAAAACGATCTATGGAAAACTACTGTTTAATCGTAATGCTCTAATTTTTGTTAATAAATTGAAACTAGATACTTTTTATTGGAGATCAAATTGCTCCGAAGCTCGAAAAAAGATCCCTACTTTAAGATTTGGACTTTCCTGTCCCATGGTACTATTTTCAGCTCCTTCGTCTACAGAGAATTAGCAGGGAATAGACTCACGCGTTATTCCGTCAGATTACCTACCGTTGCGTTGTTGAGTGAAATGACATCCTGAGTCTTCAATTCGAGGATCTTGTCTCTAGTTCCACCTCCGCAGAAAATTGTTTCATATTTCATCAGAGATTCATCGATGACTACTGAGAGTCGAGTCTTGTGCCCGATCGACGGTGTACCCCCTGGAGGGTAACCGCTTATGCTCTCGGCTTCTGTGAATGGAATTAAAGAAACATTTTTCGTCCCAAGGATGCGTGAAGTTTTTTTCAGGTCAACCCTTCTGTTTCCGGGCACAATCAACAAAACGAACTCGCCTTCGCTAGTAGTGCCAATGAGATTTTTTGTGAGTTGGTTCAGGTCAACTCCGCTAACCTTGGATGCATCCGAGGTGTGAACCGTTTCCGGTTTGGAGATAAATCTGTGCCACACTCTTTTTGACTCTAGGTATTCCTCAAGCGTCAAACAATCTTGCACCAATTTTTTTGGCAACCACAAAAAGGAGTTCTTCTTTATAGATCATGTTCTATGGAAATACTGCCATAGTAAAATTTCTGTCTTTGTCGATGCACATCGAGGAACTGACACGATGCAAGCTGGGACCGTTATCTGCTCGGAGTGTCGTGGTACTTGTAATCATTGCCGAAATATTCGAGATGCAGTTTCTTGTATGGATATCTTTCTAGCGCAGACTCGTTGATCTCGATTCCCAGGCCCGGCTTGTTCGAAGGATAAACATAGCCGTCTCTCACGTCGAAGTACTCTTTTATCAGATCGCGCCTAACTTTTTGCGCATCCAGCCAGTACTCGATTATCAACGCGTTTGGCATGGCTATTAGGGCGTTCAGCGTGGCAGCGGTTGCTACCGGTCCATTCGGATTGTGCGGCGCTACCGGGATGTAGTTGACCTCCGCCATCGAAGCAACCTCTTCGATAGCACGGATCCCGCCCATGTGGCATACGTCCGGCTGGATGATGTCTGCCGCTCTCGCCGAGAGGAGCTCTTGGAACCTGTACTTTGTGACAATCCTTTCACCGGTTGCAATTGGAACCGGTGATTTTGCTTTTACCTCGGCCATGGAAGTGATGTCGTCCTCCGGCACCGGCTCCTCAAACCATAGCGGAGAGAATTGTTTCAATTCGGCGGCGATGCTGATAGCGGTGCTGGAATCAAAGCGCCCGTGCGCCTCAATTAGAATGTCGGGACTTTCTCCGACGGCATTCCTGATCGTTTCGATCCGTGAGATCGCGGTTTTCATTTCTTCCTTTGTTATCCTTGGGCCTGCGGCGCCAAAGGGATCGAACTTTATTGCATTGAAGCCTTCCTTCACGACTTTTGTGGCAGCCGATCCGAACTCTTGGGGAGTGGCGCTGCCCGAAATAAAGCCGTTCGCGTACGCCCTGACTCGGTTGTTTGCTTTTCCCCCCAGCATAGCGTACACAGGCCGGTTTGCGGATTTGCCGAGAATGTCCCAGAGCGCCTGCTCGATTGCACTAATCGCGCTCATCAGCATTGGTCCGCCGCGCCAGTAAAAGTGTCTGAAAAGAAACTGAGTTATCTCCGGGATGTTGATTTCCTTCCCGATCAGAAATGGTTTGTAATCGTAAACTGCTGCCTCGATTGTTCTCTCAAAATCTGCCAGCGTCCCCTCACCATAACCGATGATTCCGTCATCGGAGGTCACTTTCACTATGATGAAATTTCTCCAGACCGCGTTCACAAGATGAACGGAGATATCCTTGATCTTCAATCTGCGAGCCTTTTAGAAGGATGAGATATATTCGTTTAGAGACAGATTTCATCGTCCACTAAATGGTTTTAATTCTAGACTAAAATTCCGAATTCCTATGGTAGATTATGGACCCAACGCAACTCTAGAGGGCGGCGTTCCCTTTGGCGGAATTGGAACCGGCAAGGTGGAGATCGACAACGAAGGCAAGATGTCCAATCTTACGATTGCAAACAACTGGGGAACTCCGACTCCAAGAATGCGAGCCTTTCATGTGTTTGTAAAACCGGATGATGGAGAACCTTTCTTCATCGAGAAATTTCTTCCGATGAAAGATTTCTCCGACTACGAACCGGATGAACTGTCGTACAGGGGAGAATTTCCCTTCGCGACGCTCAAGGCGAAGAAGGGTTCTGTCGAGGCGACGATGGAGGTATTCTCCTCGCTTATTCCCAAGAATCTGGATGAGTCCACGATGCCCGCTCTCGGAATATCTGTCAGGGTCAAAGGAAGCAAGAGCGGCATAATAGCTGTTTCAGTCTCGAACATTGCCGGAACAAACATGATCGGCAGGACTAACGAGTCCATCGAAGACGGAATCAAGTTTGTAAATCCGCGCTCAAATGATTACGACGGTGCAAGAGGAGAGCTCACCCTTATTGCGGACAACCCGTCGCAGAAAATCGTCCAGTTCAATCTTAACGTGCCACCCGGTGTCGCAATCTCTCAAAGAGTGTGGAAGTATATCTTTGAAAATGATCAACCCTGGCTGTCCATAGCCAAGGGAGAAAATCTTCCCGCTGACGATCCGCACGAAGTTCTAGGGCAGTGGGACGATCCAGCCGGGGTAGTCATCTGCAGATATGACCGCGAGAGACAGGAAGCAAAGTACGTCTTTTCCTGGTACTTTACGGGGCGCTGGGTGCTCTATCCTTACGGACACTATTATCACAACAAGTTCAAGGGAGCCGAAGAAGTTGCGCGTCACCTCCTGTCGAATTACGACAGGCTAAGAGAACAATCTCGTGCATGGCACAAGACGCTAATCAAGAATGATCTGCCCGACTGGTTGAAGGATGCGATAGTCAACAGCACTTACACGCTTTTTGCAAGCACGTGGCTCGATGAAAAGGGAAGATTCGCAATTTTTGAAGCAACCAAGAATGATCCAATGCTTGGGACAATAGCTGGATTTTGTCACGAAGGCGGATCCCTGCCCTACCTTGTGATGTTTCCAGAGCTCGAGAGAACTTTCCTGGGCTTGCTCGCAAAAGCTGCAAGACCGGATGGATACATCCCCCACGACCTGGGACTGAATTCGTTTGACCACGCGACGGATGGGACGACCTCTCCTCCGGGATGGAAAGATCTGGGCCCCTCATTCATTCTTCTCGTATACAGGTACTACAAGTGGACCAAGGATATCCAGTTCCTTCGGGAGATGTACCCCACGATGGTGAAGACGTTGGAGTGGGACCTGAAACAAGACAAGGATGGTGATGGAATTCCGGACGCGGAGGGACAGGCCGACGCCGGATTTGATGCAACGGCAATCAAGGGAAAGGACAGCTATTGCGGGTCTGTTTTCGTTGCCTGTCTGACTGCCCTAAGAGAAACGGCAAAGGTCTTGAATATTTCAAAGGATCATGATTGGTTCGATTCTCTCTTGACCAGGGCAAGAAAATCGTTCTTAGATCTCTACAATGGAAGATACTTTGAAGCATGGCAGGGAGATCCCGATCCGACGGGCTACGTGTTCATGGCCCAGCTCACCGGCGAGTGGTGGATGCACCTCCTTGAGCTGGAGTCAATTGCGACAAAGGACAAGATTGATTCGGCTTTTGAGTGGCAGTACAAGGTGAACGCGCAGGCATCGAAATATGCCACGCCGAACCTCGTCAACGAAAACGGAAAGATCTGGGAGCTGAGCGTTCAGTCATACTCGTCGTGGCCACGGCTCATTTTTGGACTCGCAGGATACAGGTACAGGATTGGAGACAAGAAGTGGTTGGATGTCGCAAAGAAAGAATGGGATAACCTTGTCGAGCAAGGACTAGTGTGGAACCAACCTTCAAGAATAGATGGAAGAACAGGTCGGCCCGACCCCGAGGTATATTTCCTGGATCACTATATCGGTAGCGCGGCTCCGTGGACTTTTACTATGTAGCAGAAAGTCGCCAAGAGAGTGGCGAATTAATTGTACGAAGCAGAAGTAAAACGCGCCACCCCCGAACTTTCGAAAACGCTTGCAAAGATTGGAGATACCGTGTTCAGGCCGAACAACGAACCCAGCCTATCAGATGATTTTGCGCTTTTTTACTCAGCGGATAATTCAAAGAATCTTTACTATATCGATGATGAAAAGGGAAATCCGATAAGTTCAGCCGGCGTATACAAGAACGTCTGTTCGCTGAATGGGTTGCAACTTCACGTCGCATCTCTGGGCAATGTCTGGACACTCGCGGAGCATCAAGGCCAAAAGCTCGCTTCAAGGATCATTGGACAAATTATCAAAGATCTCGAACAGGAGCCCGTTTCGATCCTGCTGGTATCTGGAGAAGAAAGCATTTACAGAAGAATTGGATGTTCTTCTGTTGGAAAGATGGTTGTTGCAATTTTCGAACGCGGTGTTGAGAGGGATAGCATATCGGATCAGTTTCAAACAATCCATGTAAAACCTGAAGAAAGAGAATCCCACGCAAGTGAGCTTTTAGAAATTCACGAGAATGAACCGATCAGATATGTAAGAAATATTTCGCAAATGGTAGTCTTCCTTCGCACGCTTGGGTAC
>DATNHH010000188.1:0-4737 GCA_035605055.1 Nitrososphaerales archaeon | reverse complement strand
CGATGTCTGCGCTTGCTATGGAAGCTTTGTGACGATTTCGGCTTCGACAAATAAGATAGTCTCGATACAGGGCACAGCCGGCAGCCCATTTTTGTATATCATGCCCTACTATTTGCAACTTGATACATCAAACAATCTGCTGTACGCATTTGACTTCGTCAGTAATGGAATCGATGTCTTCAATGCTGCTAACGGCGGTGCATACGTCACAACCATTGACCCGAACTATGGATTTGTCTCTGGTCTCATGCCCGGGAATTTTGCCCTTGATGGGAATCTCATCAGCGGGATGTTCTACGGAGCTGGTTGCTATACTAACGGTGGCGTTGTTAACGGAGGTGGTTGTGTCCCGCCTCAATATTACTTGAACGGGACTTATTACAAGATTAGTGGAACAACGATTGGCGCTGGGATTCCCTCTTTTTCGACTTCAACTAATGCTAATTGTCTCAGTCCATTCTGGAGTGGAGTGTCCAAACTCACCTACGTGGATTGCGGTTCCAAGTTGTTTGTTTTCAACACTTCAACAGGGAAACTCACGACTTCCATTAATGTCCAAGGTTCTATCATGGTTTTCAATCGACTAACTGACTTGCTCTACGTAGAATCGGGAAATACAATCTACGAAGTGGGAACTTGACTGAATAACACTTGATACACCTGTAAACTGGGTCCGCTCCATTAGCGATAATATGACATGTGCTTTGTTGGAGATTATGACTTCTACATTAATATTCCCGGCCGTAGCGTCCGAGAATCGCAGTCAGAATCTCGTTTGCTGTTTACGGATGCCAGCTGTCAAGGTACATGACCAATCTCAAACCATTCGACCGATATGTATCCTAGGCTCAAATCCACTGTTGCAAGCTAGTTTGACCCTCGGTCGTCTTCCGTGGTACGGGAAGTGTCTACGGCAGCTTCTGTCAATCTGACAACAAGTCGAAGGCTAACCCCATACTCATTCTTAGATTTCCTGAGATTCGAAAATGTCAGTCTTCAAGAGGTTATAGATAAAATCATAGACATAGACGAGGAGGACACAATTATTTCGGAACTTTTGGCATACCTCAAATCTCTAACAAATTAGATTCACCCGACAGTAGGACGGGTTGTTAGATTCGTTAATGCCGGCGTACAAATGAGGAACCCTCATCCCAGCATCAAAGTAGAGTATATCTAGTCCAGAAGTGTGGGACAGAACATGCCTGAGCCAGAGGCGTCAATGTATGGACAGGTTATGAGATTTGCTAGGCGTACGGATGGTCTTGCCTGTGACTACGTCACGGTAAGATGGTTCTTCCATGGTGTTCAGTTTGATGTAGTGGCGTACGACAACACAAACAATGAGTTCCATATTGTGGAGTGCAAGAGGGGTTCAAAACCAACTGATGTCGGACACGCTTTTGGTCAGTTATTGGAATACAAAGCCATTATTCATGAAAACGGTTATGATTTTTTGAACGATTTTAACGAACGAGTTCGAGGCCGAATCGAACTCGGAAATCTTCGTGAAAGCCACATTCCAGTCAAATTCTATGTAGGACTTACCTCGGAAGCTTGTAGAAATATCAGGCTGCTTGAATACATGAAAAGAGACGGTCTGGAGTATGTAGGAATCATTCGGATAAACAATCAGGGACTTTGCAGGAAATACATCAAGGTAGATGGTTACCAAAATTCCAGTATTTGCGAGGCTCAGACAAGAGATGTTCCTACGATAAGAACATTTCAAAACGGAAAGAGCTTTGTTGAAATGGTCTTCAGAAATACTCGCAAAAAACTCCCCACATCATTTAGGAACTTCAAACTTGGCAATTTTCATGAGCAGAGAAACGAGAAGCATGGTTTTAGGAAATTATGGTATGACATAACAACCAAAGCGAACCATTTCGAGGTGCATCTAACGAAGAACGGAATCGAAGTAGGATTGCATATCGAAGGTTTGCCCAAAGATAATTCATCGCTTTTCAATTACTTAGCCAAAGACAGGAGGGCTATCCTGGATACACTTGGAGATGAATGCAAGTTTGAGCATTGGGGAAAATCATGGAAGAGAATCTACGAGCTCCGCTCGGTAAAGGACCTGACTGAGACTGAACTCGAGATTACGGTCGCAAAGCTTGTTGATTATGTCAAGACTCTCCAACCAAGAGTCGAAAGATGGAAGAAAACTCGCTAAGATTCAGCCCAAGAAAAGGATGGGGTTGTCAGGATTCGGACCTGAGACCTCCACCGCCCAAGGGTGGAATGCTAACCAAGCTACACCACAACCCCAGTTGTGATATTTCGGGTCAAACGATGGAAAAAGAGAATATTAGTCTTGTCGAAGGCGAAATTTCTTATGATGAGAAATTTTCTCATCCGAGTTCTATCTTGAGTCCATCCTCGGCGACGATAACATTCTCAAACTCTGACTTTGCTTCTTTCGTCATTAGTCCGGGAGTTTCGTGATCCTCACTGATGTGAGTCAGGACTAATTTCTTCGCGCCAGCAGATTTCGCTGCGGTCGCGGCTTCAAGCGCCGTCGAGTGTTTTGGAGGTCTGGCTCGCTCCACGTCTTTCTCGAGATATGTCGCTTCATGAATGAAGAGATCGGCTTTTCTTCCGAGGGCCTTCAAAGACGGGCAGGGCATTGTATCGCCAGTGTACGACAAGATCTTCTGATCAGGACATGTTATCCTGTAGCCGATACAGGGAATCGTGTGATCCATCTCGAATGTGTCGGCCGAATAGCCGGAAAAACTGATGGTCTGATTAGGCTCCAGCTCGATCAGTTCGATCTGAAATTCCCGCTTGGAGGCGACGTTTGTTATTTTCTGAACAGTCCCAAAATATTCTGCAAGACCAGCCGGCCCATAAATCCTCAAATTCATCTTCCTTTTCCTGATTCCCATCGTTTCAATTACCTGTGTAATTCCTGTGATGTGATCCGAGTGATAATGGGAGACGAGTATGTCGGATATTGAGTTAACGTCCCCTCCAAACTTCAACAGATTTCTTATCGATCCGTCGCCGCAGTCGAGCAAGACATGTCCCTTCGCCTCACTTTCAGAAAGCCCGATGCACGAGAAGCCTCTCTCGCGGCTCGGGATTGCGGACGATGTCCCGTAGAAGGTAATGGATGCGACCAAAGTTTCCTAACCACATTTGGAATCAGCACGTAAAAAGGGAGCTGTCGGGAATCTACTTTTTCGGTTTGTCTTTACCCTGATTTTCAGCCAGCCCGTCGTTAGTCAGCGAGTATTTGTTCGCTTTCGCCCACAGCCTGATCAGGTCTATCGAAAGCAAGGCATCCTCCCCTATCAGAATTCGATCTTGCTTTTGAAGTTCCTCATCAAACCTCCATTCCATGAAGGTCGTACCGTTGATCTCCTCAGTCGTTATAGCTCGATTCAACGTTTTTGAGAACATCCCAAAATCGATCATTCTCTTCGATTTGTTGACTACGATTTTCAATGAAATGATATCTCCCGCTTCGATGCTGATTTCATTTTCTGAAACCGATACGACGATCAGGGAGCTGCCGAGAAGCCGCCTTCGCAGGTAATCGAAGAGGCCGACGCTCTTGGGATCGATAACATCATCGGGGCTCGCCAAAAGAGAAACTACTCCCGTACAAATCGGACGCCAGTTAGCAACTTTGGCAGAGTTATAATAGTGTCTAAGTCGCAGGTTTCGAAAAACGTGAAACGACCGAGGAGTTAATTCGAGTGGTTTAGTTCGGAACTGTTGCCCTAGTTCTTCCCGTTCATAGAGGTGATTTTGGCAGGAAGGCTCTGCTTGTTTTCAGAGGAATGATTATGAATTTCCTGTTTTGTATCTAGCTTCGTCTGGTCCTGCGGAATAGTAACAGGGGCAAAGTCCTTCTTCCATAACGTATCTGGAACGCCCTGCGCCTTGTTTGCGAACCTCGCTAGGGTGAAAAGAAAGTCAGAAAGCCTGTTTGAATATGCCAGAATATTCGTATCAATCTGTTCTTCAGCCGACAGAGCCACTATGCTCCTTTCAGCCCGCCTCGCAACCGTCCTCGCAAGATGAAGTCTGGCTGAAAGATCGGTACCGAAAGGAAGTATGAACGCCTTTATCGGCTGAACATGTTCGTCCATGTGATCAATGCACTTTTCCAAGTATTCTAGATCGGACTCTTTTATCGCGTAATTTTGGTCTTCCGAACCAGAGAGTGTAGCGCCAACAGAAAAGAGCTTGTTTTGTACCGTCTCCAAGGCTTGGTCAATGTAATTCAAAAATTCCCTAGAGCCTGACGATCCTTCGACTATGTATGATCTAGCTATTCCTATCGCTGCATTTGTCTCATCGATATCGCCGTAAGCACAGACTCGAAGATTATTCTTTCGCACTCGCTTGCCTCCGTAGAGGCCCGTTTCGCCCTTGTCCCCAGTTTTTGTGTAGATTTTCAATACATTATCAGTTCTTTCTTGGAAAGACAAATGATCCGTCATTCGAAGATGCATATTGGCTTTGTGTAGCGCAAATCAATAGACGGTGGAACATTTTCAGTAACAACATCTTCTGGCTAAATCATCTGCGCTTTTGATAAGATCGATTCGATTTTTACCAGTATCTAAATTTATTTCAGTCAATGAAATAGAGAGTTCTTATCTGAAAATAAATAGCTCTGGGATATTTTGGATGGAGTGAGATTTCAATTTTGAGCAAAGAGGATTGGGGTTTAGATTCGCAGAATCGTCTGAAGGTAAGGAGAGCTTTGCTTTCAGT
>DATNHH010000187.1:0-9234 GCA_035605055.1 Nitrososphaerales archaeon | reverse complement strand
GTGCCTAAGAAATCCCACTGGTACTCCGGCCAAAACGATGAAGGGCTGGCTGCTGGTCTTGGTGATTTCTATTCCCGTCAACCGTTGTCGTGAAAAAGATCTCCTATAGCATCGTCAGTAAAGTTTCTTCGTATCGAGAACGTTCAAAAGAGGTCTTCCCTCAACGAATCTCTTGAGATTCTCGCAGAACAGCTCCACGATCCTTCGGTTTTCATTAACGCCGTTGCTCGCGGAGTGCGGGCTGACTATCACGCGTGGCATTGACCAGAGTGGGCTATCGGAAGGTAGCGGTTCGTGAGAGTATACATCTAACGAAGCTCCGCGAAGATGGCCCGATTGAAGAGCCCGGATAAGTGCTAACTCATCCACAATAGCACCACGTGAGATGTTGATTAGAACGGCATTTTCAGGAAGCAATGCGAACTCCTTCTCCCCGATCAAGTTCGTAGTTTCGTCGGTGTGAGGTGTACTTAGGCAAAGAAAGTTCGACTGTCTCAGTACGCTCGAAAGCTCAGACGGCGGATAGAGCTCATCGACATTGGCAAGTGGTCCAGCCGGATTTCTTCTTGTTCCAACTACTCTCATGTCGAAGACTTTGGCAATCCTCGCAATTTCACGCCCGATTTTCCCCAGTCCGACGATCCCTAATGTGTAATCGGAAAGCTCATTCGCGGTAAATTGATTCCAGACCCGGGCAGACTGCTGCTGTTGAACCAGGAAGAAATCCTTGACGAATAACAACATGGACATAATGACGAATTCAGCAAGAGGTCGTACATGAACTCCGCTGGCCGTTGTGAAAATCCAGTCTGTTTTCTCCGAGTATCCTTTTGACCTTACGAATTGTCCGATACCTGCGCTAGTTCCCTGAATCCACTTCAAGTTCTTAGCGATATCCGGCAAATCGTTAATGTGGGAATGATCAAAGTCAAACATTACGTCGGCACTCCGCAACAATTCTTTCCATTCACTCTCCTGTTCCGGCGTCCGAGAGGGAAGTGACGTGTGATCTGCGGCATGCTTTGGTCTATAGAGAAGGTCCGACCTGAATATCACCTCCACCTGAGGTACTCTGTTTCTAATTTCTTCTACGAGACTCGGATCCAGATAAGATGCGATAAGGACTCGGGGCTTTCGATTGACGATCGTTCTGATCAAATCCCAATTATGTTTTTGATAGATGTTGTAGAACTGAAAAAATATCGATCGGCCTTGGGAAATTTATTTTTTAAACTGCGGAATGATTTTCTGTCCGATGATATTAATCGAGTTCTCGGGATCCGGGCCGAGTGGAGATCCAATTAGAACTTGATTAACTCCTGCTCGCTCAAGCTCTTCGACGCGCGAGATGCAATCATCAGGCGACCCGTAGATTGCGAGTCTAAGCATTTTCTCAGTGACTAGCTTAGAAGCTTCGTGCATTCCTTTTTTCTTGAATGTTTCATGAACTTCAGAAAATTCCTCGTGAGTCAGTCCCACTGATGCCAGTCCTTTTGTCCCCAGAAGCGGACCAAAATAAGCGATCAGCTCTTTGAGAGGCGTTGTGATCGACTCATCCCTGGTTCTTGCAATAGACATCCAGACACAACCCGCAATGTCAATTTGCTTTGGATCCTTCCCTGCTTTTATTGCACCCTCAGAAATTTTCTTCACTGCATATTCGGCGAAATCAGGGGGGTAAAGGAGAGGAAGAGCTCCGTCTCCCTCCGCGCCCGAATACTCGAGCATCTTGTCTCCCTGTCCTCCAATGTAAATCGGTATTTCTGAACGGAAGGGTTTGAAACGCATGTAGGCCTGTTCTGACCAAGAAAACTCCTTCCCTTGATATTTTGCCACTTTCCCCGATAGAAGCAATCGAATCAAATCTACGGCCTCCTTTGTTCTCGTTAGAGGTCTCTTAGCAGGAATCTGAATCCAATCCATGTATTCAAGAGCGCCGGCACTGATTCCACAAACCACTCGTCCATTTGTTAGTTCGTCCAGCGAAGCCAGATACATCGCAAGCTCGGCCGGATTTGTTGTGTAGGGGTTGAGTATTGTATTTCCGAGTATCATTTTCTTTGTGTGATCGGCGATTGAAGTCAATGTTACGAAGGAACTCCTCATGAAGATGTCGTGGGAGACCCAACAAAAATCAAAGCCATTTTTCTCGGCTAGAATGGCGAGTTCGACCATGTTCTGGGTCGTTCCGAACCAATCTGCCAACCTTAATCCAAATCTCATGACGATACTGCCCGAGTTTAGAAAGATTGTAAATCTTTCAGTTCAATGGGTTTTCAAAGAATTCTCACCACAAGTCTTGGCGGTTCTCAGAGAAAACGATCATAAGTCCTCAAAAACAACAAGGTATACTGATTTTTGTCATGAACGTTCAAGACCTGATTTCTCGGAGGCGGACTAAGATTGTCTGCACGATCGGGCCTGCGAGCAGTCCGGATCCGATGCTTCGCCGATTGATCAGAGCTGGCATGGATTGTGCGAGGCTCAACTTTTCCCACGGGTCGCACTCGGAGCATCTCGAAGTTATCAGGAGCATCCGCAGGATCTCTGAAGAACTGGGCAAGCAAGTCGCTCTGATGCAGGATCTTCCCGGGCCGAAATTTCGAGTTGGCAAACTCAAGAACGATCCCGTTCGTCTGCGGAAGGGCGCGACGATCGCTCTTGCAACGGACAAAGAGGATTCTGATGATGAACTGAAAATACCGCTTAGACAGCATGACTTGCCAAAGTACGTTGTGAAGGGGTCTACCATATTCCTGTCAGATGGAACAATTCGCTTACGTGTCATAAAAACCACTGAAAAAGAAATTGAATGTAAAGTTCTAGTGGGTGGCAATCTCTTCTCCGGGAAGGGGGTCAACATTCCATCGCTAGGTGAGGACTTTGAGACATTTACCGATGCAGATAGAGAACATGTCCTGTTCGGGCTGGAACACAAGGTTGACTTTGTTGCAGTATCATTTGTCCGAAACCGGGCAGATATCGAGGCAGCAAAGGCGTTCATCGCAAAGCACTCAATCAATTTTGAAAATACCCCATGGGTGATCGCGAAAATCGAAAAGAGAAAGGCACTTCAAAATCTTGCAGAAATAATCGATGCTTCGGATGCCGTAATGGTCGCGAGGGGAGATCTCGGTGTCGAAAACCCGATAGAAGAAGTTCCAATAATTCAAAAGAGAATTATTGCACGATGTAATTCAAGATCAGTTCCAGTGATAACTGCGACTCAAATGCTAGAGTCGATGGTTCAAAATGCCAGCCCAACCAGAGCTGAAGTGACTGATGTTGCTAACGCCATACTTGACGGAACTGATGCGGTCATGCTTTCCGAGGAGACAGCTGTTGGAAAATATCCACAAGAATGCGTCCGGGTCTTGCACAGAGTTGCCCTAAATGCTGAAACAAGAATGTTACGAAAAGAATGGAGCCCAAGTTTCGAATTCGTGGGGAAGAGCGTTGATGATGTCGCGAGCTCAGCAGCGATACGACTTTCGCAAGATGTCGGGGCGAGACTATTTATTGCTCCAACAGAAAATGGCCTCGTTGCCTCCAGGCTCGCGCGATTCAAACCGATGGCATCGATTCTCGCAATAACATCGCATGAGACGACCGAGAGGAAGCTCAAAATCGTCTGGGGAGTCAACTCGCTTCTTGCGAGGTCTAAAGATGGAAAGGGAGCTCACAAGCTTGATCAGCTTTTGGAAACTTCGATTCGTGATCTGGTAAAGAACAAAATCGTCAGTGGGGGAGACAAGCTCGTAGTTTTTTGCGACAGCATTGAGTTTTTCGGATATGAAGGTAAGCTAACCTTCGTCACGGAGGCGGGGTTACATTAAGACTCCGAAAAAGTCCCATGTTCATCCTGAAAAACCATCGCTTGTGCTCGATGGGCTAAGAGTGTTAGACGCTTCTCGGGTCATGTCCGGTCCTTATGCATCCATGCTGCTTGGTGATTATGGTGCGAAAATTATCAAAGTTGAAGACACCGGAACCGGGGATGAAACACGACAGTGGTACCCACCCACGATTGATGGTGAGAGCGCCTACTATCTTTCAACCAACAGAAACAAGAAGGACATTGCTCTAAATCTGAAAACTCCTGAAGGTCTGAAAATCTTTTACGAGTTGGCTAAAAGATCCGATGTTCTAATTGAAAATTTCCGGCCAGGCGTCACTACAAAACTGAGGATAGATTACAACTCAATTTCCAAAATAAACTCAAAGATAGTGTACTGCTCGATTTCTGGGTTTGGACAAACAGGCCCGTACGCCAAATTACCGGGTTACGATCTGATCGTATTTGCGATGGGCGGTATCATGAGCTTTACCGGTGAAGCCAATAGACCGCCCGTCAGAGTCAGCGTCCCGATTGCAGATATGTGCGCTGGGCTATATTCTGTTACTGCGATTCTAGCAGCCTTGAGATATCTAGATCGAACCGGAAAGGGTCAAAGCATTGACATTTCGATGTATGATGTTCAAGTTTCGCTTCTGACTCATCAGGCGATGGCGTACTTTGCAACTGGCGAAAACCCGAACAAATTGGGATCATCGCATGCAAATCTGGCACCATATCAAGCGTTCATGGGCAATGATGGCGAGTTTTTCGTCCTAGCTGTTGGAAACGACAATCTTTGGGACGATTTATGCACCGCTCTTGGAAAACCAGAAATGTCTGAAGACCCTAGATTCAAAACAAACCCGGATAGGATGAAAAACAAGCAAGTACTGATTGCTATTCTCGCCGAAATCTTCTCTCACAAACCTGCGAAATACTGGATGGAACTATCACAAAAAGCGGGGGTCCCGGCCGCTCCAATATCGCTAGTATCCCAAGTTCTCTCGGATCAGCACACTCTCGCGAGAGAAATGGTTGTTTCGATTGATAACTCCCGCACAGGCAAAAAGCTGAAACAGCTCGGCACCGCCGCAAAATTTTCAGCAGCCAAAACTTCGATTACTCTTCCCCCACCTGCGCAGGGACAGGATACAATCGAGATCTTGAGAGATCTGGGGTATACAAATAAACAGATACAAAATTTGACTCGTAATAACGTAGTAAAAATCTATACCGCAAATCCAAAGGTACGAAATCAGTCAATTGCTAACTAATATTTGATTCTCGAAAAGAATCAAATTTATGATATTGAGTACGTAAGGTTTCAGGAAATATTAAATCGATACCGACGATGTAAGGAAATTTGCGAACAGTGGAGACGCAAATTTAGTCTTCCAAGATCAAATCCAGGAGTGAACAAGAGATCTCTTACGAAATAGCAAGTGTGAGCGGGCAGCAGAAGAAAAAAGTCGCTGAACTATCTTCCTACATGCCAATTCCCGTTTCTCGATCAAAAGAATTTTGGACGAAATGGAAAATAAGCCACATCAGAGCTCTTGCCGAGACGGGCCAGGCCACGGATGAACTTTTCGTTCCCGCCTCTGAAAGAACAAACAGAGTTCTTGACAAACTGTATCTGAAGGGGGATGGAAAGAAAAGTCCGACGAACTCCGTTCGACCAATAAGTACAGTCGTGTCTTTTGCGAGTGGATCAGATCTGGAATTATCATCGCCCCTGTATCTGGGTGACATGTCGTTCGGTGCTCTGTCGGGGATTCCGAATATTGCGATCGCAAAAGCTGCTGATGCCACTAACATCCTGGCAGGAACTGGTGAGGGTGGACTCCAGAAAGAAGTCGCTAATTGTTCTAGGATTACCGTTCAATGGGCTTCCGCACGATTCGGCGTAGACATCGACACATTATCTGCCGGGCAGGCTGTCGTGATAAAAATCGGTCAAGGGGCGAAGCCAGGAATAGGTGGCCACCTCCCGGGAGTGAAGGTTACTCTTCCAATATCAGAAACAAGAAGAATACCGATCGGAAGGGATGCAATCTCACCTGCGCCCCACCACGATATTTATTCAATCGAAGATTTAGGTCAGCGGATTCTTGCTCTCAAAGAGGCCGTAAAAAAACCAGTTCTTGTCAAAGTTGGTGCTACAAACTACATTCCTTACATCGCTTCAGGAATTGCCAGAATGGGTGCTTCTGGGATAATCATCGATGGGGCTGGCGCGGGAACCGGCGCAGCTCCGTCCGTTATCAAAAACAATGTAGGAATTCCGATCGAACTCGCAGTTGCTTCGGTCGACTCGATCCTTCGGCGCGAAGGCCTAAGAGACAGATTCACTGTCATTGCTGCGGGGCGCGTAAGCACACCGGAAGATTCGCTGAAACTGATCGCGCTGGGTGCCGACATAACAAGTCTCGGTACAGCTGCCTTGCTCGCTTTGGGATGTTTGATGGTTCACAAGTGTCATCTTGGGTACTGTCCCGCTGTTCTGACAAACAAGCTCAGTGAAAACCAAGCTAAAGTTCTGTCACTGAACCAATCAATTCTTTGGTTGACAAACCTCGTCAATGGATGGACTCAAGAATTGAAGTTGCTGATGGAACTTGCAGGAGTCTCAGCAATCAACAACGCTGTCGGAATGAGAGATTTGTTGACTCACGATGGATTGAGTCCTGAAACTTTGAAAATACTCGGAGTGAGTTCTCCAAGGACTTCAAATTATGAGACCTCTCGTGTGATTGAATCGAGGACCGGTTTGCCCAAATTATCTTCTAACCCGTGGTCAACACATCGTTTGAACATGCTTCGTGAAATGGCAGGGACAACCGGCAAGTCCCCCGCAGAGGCAGAAATTTCGAGCATGGGGTCAACTTCTGCGCCTTCAGTAGAAGAACCTGCAAGATTGGCAGATTGGCTTGTCTCCGACGGTGCCCAGGTTACAAGACCGAGCATCGACCCCTATAGAGAGGATATAGAGATCTTTTCTCACTTGTCCGCGGGCAATGAGACACTACGATTGGCAGCGCCATTTTTCTTTACCCACCTACCTGATGGCGTACCTTTTGTTGTGAAGAAAGTATTCGCAAGGGTTGCTCAATCTTTGGGGTTACTTTTTGATATAGGTCAGTTTTCAACTGGAGTTTTTTCGCCCTATATTGAACGCCTAATTTCTGATGTTGCAGAGAATGAACGTGATGGACTGAGGGTAACCAAAATCGGGTCGGCTCAAAACAGTAAGTTATTTTGGCGAGTTCCTGCTTCTGAAGCAGCTCTGCTTAACATAGAGGCGAGATTGGAACCCAGCTCGACATCTGGATTCATAATTGATGAGGACGATCCAAGATCTGATTTGCCTTTGGAGATCGCGGTTTCCAAGCTAGATGAGTCGTTAAAGAGGCGCGGGATTCGGTATCGAGTGGCGCTCCTAGCAGAGTCAAACACGATACGAGGAGCTGATGATATTTTCAAGCTGCTTGCGCTGGGTGCAGATAGTGTTGGACTGGGAAGGGCTGGACTGCTCGCAGTCGGATTCGAAGAAGGCGACAGCGAAATCATTTTTGATGCGAAGAGATCGATCGTTCATCTTGAGAACTTTGTCGTTGCGCTCCAAAAGGAAATCAAACTCTTAGCCGGTGCTTCTGGAGTGAGCAGTCTTTCATCCTCTTTGGTCGGAAACAGAGAGCTCCTCCGGTCAATTGATCTGATTGAGGATGTTAGAAAAGAACTCGGGATAAAACCATCTGGTGGAGCCTGATCTTTGATCGAATCAAGTGATGATTGGCGATTTGACTCTTCATACGGCCAACCGATTGTAAAAGACGGATGCGGAGTTTTAGGACTGATAAGAAAACCTGGCGCTCCACAGATCTCGAGCAAGAATGCGGTTATCGGGCTTTCTTGTATCAAATATCGCGGGAGTGATCTGGGAGCAGGTTATGCATGTTTTGATTCTTCCAATCTTGACAAAATCAAGATCAAAGCTTTCGTGAAAGACGAAACAGTTAGAAAGTTCATAGAATCGGAGCTTTCGATTCTACTAGGCGCTCCGCTTTTTTCCCGATTGGAAACTCTCGACAACAAATCACTAAGAAAAATTCTGGATTTGGAATTTGAATACTCTGGCGTTGGAGAATCCAATTTAGATCGGAAGGTGGATCAGATTAATTCTACACTTCTTTCTAATAGAAGAATTGAAGGGCGTATCTTCTCCTATGGGAGATCGGTGAGTGTCTTCAAAGAAGTGGGTTATCCACAGGATGTTGCGAAAATGTTTGGACTGGATGCTGAGAATGAAAAGTTTGGTGACGTGTGGCTCGGTCACACTAGACAGCCGACTAACTCCCCCGGATCTTCTCCGATCTGGTCGCATCCATTTTCGTCGTTTGACTGTGCGATCGTTCACAATGGTGACATTAGCTCATTTGGAGCGAATCTGGAGCTTCTGAATTCTCTAGGATTCAGAAGTCATGTTGGTACAGACAGCGAAGTCATCGCAAATCTATTGAATTATCTTATCCGAATTGAGGGGCTTTCCGTTGTCGAGGCCGCAACAGTACTTACCAACCCGTTTGCGGAAAGGCTCCAACCAGGTACTTTGGCACTGTTATCCAAATACAAAGGAGCGAAGCTCGACGGCCCCTTTGCAGTTGTGGCTGGATATTCTGATGAAACCGACTCTTATCTGATTGCACTGACCGACAGATCAAAATTCCGCCCCATTGTGCTTGGCGAGGATGACGATTTTTTCTATGTCGCCAGTGAAGAAAATCAGATTCGAATCTTATCCGCTGAAGCTAGAATATGGACACCCGAACCTGGTTCATTTTTTATTGCATCTGTGAAAAAAGGATTGATCGAATCAGGCACGGCGCGTGTGACCTTAAATTCTTTTTGGGCGGGAACCGGAGATTTGGATGCAACTGGTGAAATTACCGACACTACTGGAATGTCGTTCGGCAAAATCAACGAAAAAATTCACAACTCGTACGAAATTGGCTGCAACAGTATTCAATTCAGCAATCTGAGCGGACAGCGTTATGTTGGCATCGGATTTTCCACCAAGAAATCGGACCGCCCGTTCAAAATAAGGTTGAGCGGCTTCCCTGGCAATTGTCTTGCCAACCTAAATGATGGAGCAGCGTTCGAAGTCTTTGGGAATGTCGGCGACGATCTCGGGGACACGATGCACTCCGGCCAAATATTGATTCATGGAAGCGCTAGAGATGTTGTTGCTCAGGCACTGCAGGGCGGAGAGATTTTCATCCGAGGATCTGTCGGAAACAGGGCCGCTATTCAGATGCGCGAGTATAAGCATCACAGACCTTTCCTGATTGTTGGCGAGACCTCGGACGACTATCTTTGCGAGTACATGGCAGGGGGCG
>DATNHH010000186.1:0-8544 GCA_035605055.1 Nitrososphaerales archaeon | reverse complement strand
TAATTAATGAAGCCCAGGTTTATTCCAGAAAAACCAACGAACATTATGGGTCGTATGTAACAGTCTTCCTTCATCTTGTTAGCCCTAAGGAGAGAGAGACACGCGTCTTCGAGTTCACTAATTGTGTATTTTGACTCAATGTCACAAACTCGTGCCGAATTCAGGAGC
This sequence comes from Nitrososphaerales archaeon, assembly GCA_035605055.1. GTDB lineage: Archaea > Thermoproteota > Nitrososphaeria > Nitrososphaerales > CADDZS01 > DATLTL01. The sequence goes on along the minus strand of DATNHH010000186.1, from coordinate 8,376 downwards.
CTTTCAAAGTGATCTCTTAATCTGAAGATAAGGAGGTTTGAATGAACCCCGTAGCCTCTAATCCCTTCAAAGACGCCTGTCCCATAATGCAGGGCGTGCGTCATTAAGGGAATTTTACCCTGATCCCATCCCACAACCTTCCCGTTCATCCAGACGAATTCTGTCTTTTGAATTTCCGTCCTAGTTGTCTCTTCCGATTCTAATTCTACTACCATTTGAGAAGCACATCCTCCTTTACTCTTCCAATGTTACCGTCATCCACCCATTCACCCCTCTGTTTTCGGATTTCCGTACAAATCGCTTGGGTGACCTGCGTGGTCTTCGAATTGCCCCCGATGTCCTGAGTTTTGATTCCAGAACCTGTTACAACCGATATAGCAGATTCTAGACATCTTGAGGCCTCCGCGGAATTTGCTTCTCGCTTTTTTGACGCAAGCCAATCGAGCATCATCTTAACGGTGAAGAGCATTGAAAGCGGATTTGCAATTCCCTTCCCAGCAATATCAGGCGCGCACCCGTGCACAGGTTCGAACAGAGCGAAATCATCGCCGAGATTTCCCGAAGGAGCGAGGCCCAGACCGCCGACGACTTGTGATGCCTCATCTGAAAGGATATCCCCATACATGTTTGAGGTTACAATCACGTCGAAAGAATCAGGATTTCGAACCAGATTCATCGCTGCAGTATCCACATACATCGAGGAGTACCTTACTGACGGAAAATTTTTCGAGATCGCGTCGCATGATCTCAGGAATAGCCCGTCAGACTTTGGTAGCACATTGGATTTTTGCACGCAAACGACACTCGGCTCCTTGGCCCTCTTTTCTTCCACCGACCTGGCGGCCTCGCGAGAGAGGGCGATCTCGAACGCAACTCTTGCAATTCTTTTGCTCGCCTCCTCAGTCACGACTTTCAGCGCAATTGCCTTCCGGCCTTCCATTTCCTCGAATTCGCGGGAGACGTAAAGATCCTCTGTATTTTCCCTAGCAATAACGAGATCAACGCCGCGAAACTTGCTGTCAATAAACCGATAGTTCTTTGCCGGCCTGATGTTGGCATAGAGGTTGAGTTGCTGTCTCAAGTATATGATTGTCTCAAGTGCAGTCTCGCCCACTGGAGCTTTCAGGCAAATGTCAGACTCCCTGATCGTGGAATAACTGGCCTTCGGCATTGCCTCCCCAAAATCACGCCGTGACCTGTCTCCAGCTGGAGCGGGAACGAACTCGAATCCTATCTTGAAGCATTCGCCCAAAGTTTCCAGTATAGATCTAGCGGATGCGAAAATCTCTGGACCGATCCCATCACCTTCAATATATGAAACTCGAAATGCCCTCGTCATTCTTACTTTCATTCCACTTATTAGGGCGCTGTGATTTGGGGTTTGTGCGAAGTCCGAGCCTTTCGCAGCATGACTTCGTTAATCCCGCTGAGGACGGCGTCCACGCTGGTCATGACGATGTCCGACCCCGTTGAGGAGGCCGTAGTCAAATTGCCATCTTCGTCCTCGATCTTCACAAGAACTTCAGCTTCAGCATCGGTTCCACCGGTAATTGCCTCCAACTTGTATTCTCTGAGTTTGATTTTCGTAAACTTGTCTGTGACTTTTTGGATTGCATTGAATACAGCATCCACGGGTCCAGTGCCGGTCTCCGCTACGGTCATTATCTGATCGTCACCGATTGTCAGCCTTACCGAAGCCGTAGGTACAGTCCTTATCCCCGTTATTACTGCGAGATCAGTAATCTTCAGAAACGGATTTCCTCTTTCAAGCCCAATGACCTCTCTCGCTATACGGTCAAGGTCCACGTCGGTCACATTCTTACCTTGATCACCAATTATCTTCACGCGCTGGACTATTCTCTTGATTTCTTCCCGAGTAGTTTCAATGCCGAGGCTCTGAAGCTGTGCGGCGACACCATGCGAACCCGCATGTTTTCCGGCCTGGATTCTCCGCCTTGCACCCACTAGCTCTGGTTCCATGGGCTCATAGGTCGCAGGGAGATTCAGAACGCCATGGGTGTGAATGCCCGACTCGTGGCCAAACGCATTCTCTCCAACTATCGCTTTGTTTGGTTGCACGAAAATCCCCGTCTCTTTCGCAACCAGTCTTGAAGTAGAATAGAGTAGCTTCGTGTTTATTCCGGTTTCAAAGTTGTAAAGCCTCGATGCCGCCATCACAAATTCCTCCAGTGATGCATTCCCAGCTCTTTCTCCTAGTCCGTTGACGGTCACGTGTGCTTGATCAGCCCCCGAGTTTATGCCAGCGAGACTGTTTGCAACAGCGAGGCCATAATCGTCGTGGCAGTGAGTGCTCAGAGGTACAGAGACATTGGATCTGATGAATCGAATGAGGTCGGAGAAACTCTCAGGAGTAGCAGTACCAACTGTATCGGGTACATCGATCCGTTCAGCTCCCGCTGCGACTACTGCCTTCAAGATTTGCGCAAGAAACGCCCTATCAGATCGGGTAGAGTCTTCAGCAGAAAATTCGACGCGGATGCCGTGCGACCTTGCGTATTCCACTCCTTCGATTGCAGCCTCCAACGCCTTCTCTCTGGTTATCTTCAGCTTGTATTGAAGATGAAGATCTGACGTGGCGATGAAGAGATGTCCATAAGAAATATCGCAATCAATCAGTTTGTCAACATCGGATTTTTCGACTCTCGAAAGAGCGCAAATCTGTGATTTCAGTCCCAGCCTGTTGATCGACTTTACCGACTCGAGTTCCCCATCAGAAACTATGGGGAATCCTGCTTCAATCACGTCTACACCCAGTTCATCCAGCGCTCTTGCAATCTCGACTTTCTTCTCCACTGTAAGAGAGATGCCGGGAGTCTGTTCTCCATCGCGCAGAGTTGTATCAAATACTCTGATACGTGGCCCTCGCGGTTTTGCGGACATCTCAAAGACCTCTCCTAAGCGCGGTTAGACCGGTACGAACCACTTCTTTCACGGCACCCGATTTGGAAGCTTCCTCGATGAAAAAATCAATTTTTTCAGGCGTAGCGGTATATTCTACAACCAGGGAATCTCTCGCAAAATCAACCGCTTTTGCGCCTAGGTGGTTGGACAAATCTAGGATGCTGTTTCGACTCTTGTTGTCCCTCGTTTCGAACTTTACCAGAGCAAGCTCTCTAGCAACAGAGTCATCGTGCGTCATAGTTCCGACTTCGATTACGTCAATCATTTTTTCTAACTGCTTTACCAATAGCTGCAAGGCCTGGTCATCTCCCTTCGGAATTATGGTCATCCTCGCAAGGTCTGGCGACGAAGTTTCTCCGATAGATATGCTCGTTATGTTGAACCCCTTCGCCCTAAACATTCCTGAGATCCGGTGAAGCACTCCACGCTGGTTCTCAACGATTGCGTAAACAATCTGAGTTGCCGGTTTTCTTTGCTCGCTCACTATTACTTCTTCACCACTGGTGTTCGAAGGAATATGTGATGTAGACGTCGCTGCAGGTCTAGCCGACACACTCATGCAACCACCATATCCTTTAGGGCAGTCCCCGGGACAACAAACGGGAAAACATCCTCTTCAGGGGAGATCGGAACATCGATTACAGTTGTTACATCACTGCGAAGGCCGAGCTTCAAAGCTTTTGCAAATTCGTCGATTGACTGTGCTCTCAGACCCTGAGCTCGGTAGGCTTCTGCAAGTTTGACGTAATCCGGAATTCCGTAAAGCTTGACACCATGATACCTCCTCTGATAAAATAGTCTCTGCCATTGGGCAACCATACCCAGCATCGTATTGTTCAGAATTACAACGATAACTGGAATATTGTCCAGGACAGATGTCGCAAGCGCTGCCTCTGTCATATTAAAGCTGCCGTCGCCGGCGATATCCAGAACCGGCCTCGCGGGAGCAGCAACTTTCGCCCCTATCGCAGCCGGAAACCCGAAGCCCATCGTTCCTAAACCCGTCGAACTGAAGAAAGTACCCGGTTCAATGACATCGAAGTGAAGTGAGGCCCACATCTGGCATTGACCTACTTCTGTCGTTACAAGCGCAGCGCTAGGGAGGATCTCGCGCAGTTTCTTGAGTAGGCTGAGAGCGTTGACCTTGGACATGTCTACCTTCCACTCATTCTGGCAGCTGTCCTTAACTTCGGCAAATTTTTTCCGCCACGTCTGGATGTCATTCTTCTTCGCCCTTCGAACGATAGATTCCACCATTGCGTGGAGCGATGGTTTGACATCCGCAACGATTCCAAGATCAGCTTTCTTGTTCTTGTTGATTTCAGACGGATCAATGTCTACATGGATTACCGTAGTCTTCGGTACGAACTCACTCACCTTGCCGGTTGACCTGTCAGAAAATCTGGTCCCCACGGCCAGAAGGACATCAGCCTCTTGAATCAGGCGGTTTGCTTCAAGGTGGCCGTGCATGCCAATTGGCCCAAGCGCGAGTGGATGAGTCTCGTCGAATACACCCTTGCCTTTGAAAGTTGTCGCGACCGGGCACATCAGTGCCTCGGCGAGAGCTTGAAGCTCCACAAAGGCCCCAGAGATTGCAACACCTCCACCAGCGAGAATGAGAGGCCGTTCTGCATTCAACAAAGCATCGACCGCCTTTTCGATCTTGATCGGATCGGGCAGGATGGCCGGGTTGTAGCCGCGTAGGCTGACCCTTTCTGGAAAGACCATCTCTGCTTCGCTGGTTTGAATGTCTTTGGGGATGTCGATTAAAACTGGTCCGGGCCTTCCGCTTGATGAGATGTAAAACGCCTTTTTTACCATGTCAGGAATCTGAGCGGGATCAAGCGGCTGGAAAGCGTACTTCGTGACGGGAGTTGCAACTCCCATAATGTCGCATTCTTGGAATGCGTCTTTTCCAATAGAAGTGGTGGCTACCTGCCCCGTTATAGCAACTATTGGGATCGAGTCCATGTAAGCTGTCGCAATTCCCGTAACGAGATTCGTAGCCCCGGGGCCTGAAGTTGCTAGGCAGACACCCGGCCGCCTAGACACCCTCGCAAAACCATCGGCCATGTGTGCTGCGAGCTGTTCGTGCCTTACAAGTATGTGCCTTATCTCCGAGCTGTAGAGATCGTCGTAGATCGGAAGATTTGCTCCTCCGGGCATTCCAAATAGTACGTTAGTACCTTCTTCTTGCAGCGCTTTAATTAGCGCCTTCGATCCGCTTAGTTTCGACACTTCTTATCAATACTCCACTACGATTCTTCCCCCAGAGAGATTCTTTATTTTGAAAAAGAATAACGCTGGGGTCTACGCCACGACAATCGGCAAGCTCAACACTCCAAAGGACAAGCAAAATTGTCCCTCAAACGGAAAAACGGAAATGACGCCAGATTGCTTGCCGGGCATTTCTTACTACTTGTTTGCATCATTCTTGTAATTATTTAAAAGTACCGAGTAAGGAATTGAGAATCTTATACCTGTGATTCCCATGAGGAATCTTTGAGGACTAAATGTGTTACATCGTGTAAGTTTCCCCAAAATATTCGCGATCAACTGGCCTGCGCTTCGCGAAAATAGTTTAACTCTTTTAACCTCACGCAATGGTCAAAATTACGATCTTGAGCTATTCTGGCGGTTCAGGGAAGTCATTCGGAAACAAGGGCTTTTCCTCCCAAAAAAAGGAAAAAAAGAGGAAACAGGAATACCACAAACACCGACTAAAATTTACTCCAGAGGAACACCTGAGCTTTGAGCAGCTCAAGGAGAGAGTTTCAATCGGACTAGATCGGCTGGGGAACCAAGTCTTCTCTTCAGAACCCGGCGGATACGGTTTTCACAACTGGATGACGAGTTTTAATTTGCTGCTCGACGATTTTGAAGAAAAGTGCGGCACTGAGAATCTACCACGAGAATATTTTGACGCTCGACTAAGGATGAGTGCGGAACTCCAAAAACCGGTTGACACGGCGGAAGTAGATACAGAAATTCAGCGGATAGAAAAAGAAATTCTGTCCAATGAGGAAAATATCACAGAGATCGCGCGGAGATCACAGAAGGAAGCGGTGGAGGAAAGACACGCAGACGATTTTAAAATTCAGCGTTTGAAGAAGGAGCGGACACAAACAGATGTCGAAATAGAAAAAGCGAAGGCCGCTCTTGATGAGGAAAAGAAGAAGGCAAACCAATCTTTGTTTAAACGATTATTCTCAAGTTCTGAAGCAGTTAGGCTCGCGCAAGAAAAACTGGATTCTCTCACTATACGCAGGGAGGAAATTGAGGAAAATCTGAGGATGCTGGAGGAGGATCGCTCAAAGAGACAAGGCGCAATAAAGAATTTCGATGATGAGATTTCGGAGCTGCGCCTAACTCTGGAAGATTTGAAAAGGAATGTCGGGGAAGTAGAGAGTAAGAAGCAGGAAGTTATGCAGATTAGTGATAGGAGGAAGGAAGTTACGAAATCAATGTCTGCCACGATATCCTCTCTCCATCTAAACGAGCACTCAGAAAGCTCGTCAATTGAAGAAGATGGAAAGGCCGTTGATTGAGGTCTAGATTGTTTATAGAATTCGGATTGAATCGTAACGAGCTTGAACAAGATCGGAGGTTGCAAAAAAGAAAGGTGACTAGTAATCCAAGGTTTGCGGAATTACTAGATTGAAGTAATCTTCCGTATTAGGACGCCGTATTTCGGAGATACAGTCAGTCTAGGCAGAAGCGTCGTTGTCCGCCGTTGACTCGGTCATCGAATCTCCAGAGTCTGAAGATTCACTAGCAGGCGAGTCTGAACTTGCAGCGGCACCACCGGTAACGACCGTGGCGCTAGCAAATCTTGGACCGACTCGATCTACTTTGATCTTGACCTTCTGTCCGACCTTTGCTCCTTGTACGAAGATCACGAAACCTTGGACTTTTGCGACTCCGTCGCCACGTCTTGAAAGTTCAGTGACTTCTACGTCGTATTCCTTTCCCACTTCTACGGGCTTCGGACCCATTGGAGGTCTTCCTCCACCGAATCCGCCCCTGTTTCCTCCGTAACCGCCTCTGTCGCGGTCTCTACCGTAGCTCATTTTAGTTACGCTCGAAAAATCACTTTTCCTGCCACGATATAAGGAAAGCTACTCCGTTCTCAAGTAGATTTAGTCGATTCTCGCCTGAACAACGGATAGATTTTTGCGAGCTGTAGAAGAGGCCACTCTTATGTGAACTATTATGCTATTTCCAAAAGCGGATTCCTGATCCTAACGGAAAATGGAAAACGTGTAAATATCAAAACGATCCTGCTTCTTAAGTTGAACGAGAATGAAATACGCGTGTACTAAGTGTGAGCAGACCTTCAACAATAAAGGGGACGCAGACACACACGAAAACGAATTCGGGCACAAGGTCGAGCTCCGAACGGGCGAGACTTATTGGGGAGCCCATCTAGTTGCAGTCTAACCGATGGAGTTTCTTTGACTCTTTCGCGAATAGTGTACCGATTCGTCGTTTCTGGGATTCAAACCTCGCGTATTTTCTTTTAGGTTAGGCGTAATGGTCGACACGCAAGACTAAAACGAGTGGAACATATTTCCTTTCCCGTGATCTCTTCTTCCACTATCTCGTCGTCTGAGAAATCTCGGCCGAATCTTCCGATATTCTCGATCCTCGACACTATCGATTTTGGAGATCATTTTGTGCTCCTGGGTGATGTTGGCACTGGAAAGACCACGATCACCCCCATCCATGAATTCAACAAAAACGAAAAAAAGAGAGAAATTGTCATCCGCGAACCCTCAAGAGCTTCCTGCAACGCGCTTTATTACTCACTGCAGGCGCTCTACCCGGAACTCAAGGACGATCTTGCCGTCATCACAAAGGACACGAAAATCAATGTGAACCGTGGAAGGATTCGAATCGTTACCGATGGTGTCCTCCTCAGGATGCTCGCTGAAAATTCACTGAGGGACGTTTCGATTTACTTCGATGAAAGCCATCAGATGACGTCCCAGCTTGAGCTCTGTATGTCTCTTGCGAAGAAGAATTCGCCCGGCGGAAGAAACTTGTTTCGGGTGATGAGTGCGACTATCGATCCGGCCGAGTTTTTGTCCTTCATGGGGATCAGGAATCTCTACACCATATCCGGCAGAAGGTATCCGGTCTCGATCGAGCTCGAGATGGCGAAGGACAATTTCGAGATGCAGGATAAGCTTGTATCATATCTCTATTCACAGCCCGATAGCGAATCTTGGCTTGTTTTTCTTCCAACTAGACGCCTCGTTGAGAAATACGCTCGAAGCTACGGAGGCGTTTACCTCCACGGCGGGCTCGAGGGTGCTGAAGTGAACAAGATCCAGCAGAGAGCGGAGATAGACAAGAACCTGAAGATCTTTGCGACGAACGTAATCGCTTCTTCTGTCAACATTTACGTGGACAACGTCTTGATCTTCAACGAGACGATCGAGGGAAGAGATA
>DATNHH010000185.1:0-9339 GCA_035605055.1 Nitrososphaerales archaeon | reverse complement strand
ATGCGAGTATTCCGATCGAAAAGTTGACATCGAAGGAATATGCGGCTAGGCAAAGATCTAATATCAAGGAAAAGGCAAACTTCTACAAACTTGTCTCCACGCCGGCAAAATACGGAAGTTTAACAAAGCACCACTGTACGTGCGACGAGAGGGGGAATGTGGTTGCGATGACAGAGACTCAGATGTATGGATTTGATCGCATTGGAGTGATTGGCGAACTGGGTTTCAACATTAACAGCGGCATGTGTTACTTTAGCCTTGATCCAAACCACCACGAACGTATCGAACCAGGCGCTAGGCCACGTTACGTAATGAGTCCGACGATCGCGTTTAAGGACGATGAGATAATTAGTGCGGGGGCAGCAGGAGGATGGACGATACCGCAGACAATCACTCAGACTCTATTCAAGTTCATGCAGTTTGGAATGGGAGTTCAGGAGGCCGTGAGCTCCCCCAGATTCGTTTTAAGATACCGGTACAATTCGATACCCTATTCACCTGGAACGGTGGTTGATGTTGAGGCTGGAATTCCTCAAAATACAGTTTCTGCCCTAGTTAGGCGTGGACACAAAATAAGCGTGCCATCGCATATCAAAGACTATCGGCCTGGTTGGACGTACGGGTTCGGGGCCGTCAACGCGCTTTCATGGTCAAAGAAGTCGATGGAGGGCGGCGCCGAGAGCAGACGCGATGGCTGCGTAGCGAAAGTCGTCTAGCTTGCTTTGACTCCAATCTCTTCTTCAAGCTTCTGCAGGGGCGAATGCTCTAAACAATAGATTATGGCTTGAACGGAACTTTCAACAATTGAATCTAAAGGGAGCGAGGGATAATTCTTGTTGTTCTTTTTAGCGATCCATTCACTGTGGCACGGAATGTGGATAAAACCGCCGCTGAAATTCTGCTTTCTCGCCTCTCGAACGATGACGAACATTGCGTTGTTGCAGAGGTACGCTCCGGCTGAAAGACTAACTGAAGAAGGAATACCGCTCTTGTTGAGAGATTCTACCATACCTTCGACTGGGAGGTTTGTAAAAATGCCGTCGGGAAGTTGGGGATCGATTGGTGTTCCGTTCATTACTTTTCCCGTATTGTCCGGTTCGCTCGCAAACCGATAATTTACGGCGATCTTTTCTGGGGTGATCTTCTCACGGCCTGGAGCAAGTCCGAATCCGATTACGAGTTGTGGTTTCACTCTCGCCACTTCAGTGACGATACGCTCCTCGATCTTAGAATAATCGACTGGGAGAACCACGCTTGTTATTTCGTGATCTTTTATTTTTCTACCCTGTAGGTGCTGAACCACTAGCTGAGCTGGGTTTTCGTCAAACTCCAGAAACGGCTCAAATCCGAAAACGAGGATGGACATATGCTAAACTGGGTCTAAATCCTTTGATTTATCCGTTTTGCGTTTCACAAGTTCTAACCCCATTTGCAGAGATACATGTTTTCTTGCCCCTACTAACTTCCTTCATCCAGATAAGGGATAGTGACAGGCGGTATAATGCTAGGGGTAGATGCGCTCCCCGGTTTCCTCATCTTCCAATATTATTGCGCGATAAGGACACGATTGAGCGGCGTAAAATATCCTTTCGGGATCGGCTCCCTTCTTGTCTAGCAATACCAGCGGCGCAGGATCAAAAATTGATTTTTTCTTCTCCCAGTCCAGCCTGAAAACCTTCGGCGCAAGTTCAACGCAGCTCGCGGCCCCCATACATGAATTCCAGTCCACCTTTATCCCAACCTTTCTATCGCCGACCACCATCCCAGTCCACCAGCCTCCCTTCTCGCTCGAAAATTTTTTCTTTACCTTCGTGTCGATTATTAGGGCGATTGCGGCGGGAACTGAGATAAATTCAAGAAAAACAAGCAATTGAGTTCCACCGTAGTAAGAGTAGATGAGTGCGGCTGCTGCGACTATGATACCCGATCCGCCGATTAGAGCGAACCTGAATAAACGGGACCAGTTTGTCGTTTTATATTTCAATCATGAAATACCCGATACGTTTCTTTAGCCTTTTCCCCAAATTCTCGTTGATGCCAACAATTACAATCTTTCAAATGAAGGTGAGAGACATTATTCCCGATCGTCACTTGAGGTTATTGACAGCTCGAATGTCCTGACAAAATCCATTAGTCAGGAACGAAGCTCGGGACTCCGACTAGGGGACAAATCTAGATACTCTTTTATCATTCGATCTTCCTATCAAAAACTTATGAGCATGCTCTTGGAACATCTCTCGAAAGAATTCATGCGCGAAATCGGGGTTAGGTCTAGGGACGTCTATGAAATGATACTACCACCAGTTGACATGTTTGAAGACGGTTCTGAACTTGTAGTAATGTTGGACATGCCTGGATTTGAAAAAGATAAAATCAGGACTAGGCTTTCGGAACACTCTTTGCTCGTCAGTGCAAAACGGGATAAAATGGAAAGGGATGGAATGACTTACTGGGAACAGAGACCGCTCAGAGTTCAGAAAAAAATCCAACTCCCGGTTAAGATTGAAGTCGACGAGGAGGATGAAACTGGAGTGAAGGCGAAGTACGAGAACGGAGTGCTTACGGTGCGGCTACCGATCAAGGGCATCGGAAGAGTCGTCGTAGAATAGATTTAGCTTCTGCCAAAAATCACAGAGATTACTACAACTGCCAGTGACGCGACGAGACCTATTTTTCCGTCTGTCATGTTGAGATAAAATATTGATACTGCCGTTCCCGCGAGTCCCAAGCCAGCGATGAATCCCGGTAGAAACTTTGATCTGCGTCTTCCAGAATTTGACGGCCCTGCATTTCTTACTCCCGTCGGGTCATAGTTTTGCTCGAGGTACCCCTTGAGCATTGGCATCACGTCGATTGATGCGTCTAGAGCTTTTCCAAGTCTTTTAATCAGATCCTTGACTTCCTCCTGGTAGGCTTCCTCCACAAGTCCCTCTTCCTCCAGAACGTTTCCCAGTATTTGTACAAATCGGAATTTTGGATTTAGGGCGAGACACACTCCTTCGAGGATCGACAGCATTCTCATGTACAGAACGAGATTCTTTGGGAGTCGAAACGGGAACTGATAGATCGTGCGGTTTGCGATCTCAAGGAGCGCCTTTACTTCGGTCTCCTCGACCTTCTGGCCGTGCATGTCGGCGAGTGCGAGCTCGACGCCCCGTCGAATTACGTACCTGTTTGTGTCAGGCTGAAGCAGCCCCAAGGCGATCATCATGTCAACGACACGGGTAGCGTTCATATCGACCAGCGCAGAGTAAAACCTGACCAGTTTGATTCTGGTTTCGGGATCCAAAGTGCCCGTCATTCCAAAATCGTACAAAACGATTCTTGTGAGCTTTTTTCCCTCGGGAGATTCCTCCACCTTAATCGAGATGTTGCCCGGATGAGGATCGGCGTGGAACAGATTCTGGCTCAAGAGCATTGTGAAAAAGATATTGGCTACTCTGCGCGCGAGTTTTTTTCTATCGACATCGGCATGATCGAGCTCCTTTACATCGTTGATTTTGATTCCGCCGATGTACTCCAGAACGAGAACGCTTTCAGAAGAGATTTCCGAATAGATTCTAGGTATCAGGACGTCCTTCTGTGATTTCAGATTTTTCTTGATACCAACCAGATTCTCCGCCTCCTTCTTGTAGTTCATCTCCTCCTTTATCGTCTCGGAGAACTGTTCGACTACGGATTGTGCGGTAACTCTGAGGGATTGATCGATAAATCTGCCAATCAGCGGGACGACTCGAAAAAGAACTTTGGTGTCAATTCTCATCTGCTCGTGGATTCCCGGTCTGTTTACCTTCACTGCTACTTCATCACCCTTGTACTTGGCACGATATACCTGACCAAGACTGGCACCGGTCGCCGCGGTCGCGTCAAAAGAATCAAAGACTTCCGAGATTGTTTTTCCCAGACTCTTTTCTATTGTCGGCTTTACTTCTTCAAAAGGAGCGGCAGGGACTTCGTCCTGAAGCTTGGCGAACTCATCGATGTACGGTTGCGGAATTACATCGGGTCGCACAGATAGCAGCTGACCGAGTTTGATGTACGCAGGACCAAGGTCGATGAATGTATTTACTGCTTTCTTCCCATGCTTTCTGTAGACCTCTGGATGAACGAGCCTGCCCTCGGCTCTGCGGATCTCCCTCCGATCACGTCGATAGTTTAGAGCAACTGGGAGAAGTTTCCACATCACATGTACGAAGCGCTTTGTTTCCGGTTTGAGTAAGGGCACGGCGATCTCTCTTTCAGAACAACAGCCACTTTAGTTTGCGAAGAATATTGTTAAGCGACAAGAAAATCAAGAGGAAACTGAACGGACCGCCGAACGAAATTGATCCCCGTTTGTGCCTTGCAGACCTAGTTAGAATCGAAGCCGCCCCAAAAGCGACCAGAGTCTCCGGAGAATCACGGATGAGATGGCCAAACGGATCTACTCGTGGGTCCACCTTGTCCTCGTGTATCTCGAAATAGTTCCCGTACTCTCTCACGTGTAGTCCGTTTGCATTCCTGTATTGCCTCAGGCATCCTTCCGGATCACCGAGGAGAGTCTCGACGAATCCGAATCCTTCAATGGACGGCAGTACTTCTTTAGAGACTAGAAAAGAATCGCCCATCAGCTTGACGAGTCCATTGCCCGTCAATTCAATTTATGGGTTTAAGAAAATTGGAGAGATCGATCTTTAGAATTGACTTAAAATAACATGCTCAAGGATGTTGGCCCGGAAACCGGAGGCAGTTCCCTCGCTTTCACCTGAACCGCGCGTCGATGAGTTTGATGTCGGCCTCGGATAGCCTCCAGCCTGAAGCTTCGCAGTTTTCCTTCACGTGTTGGGTGTTATCCGTCTTTGGGATCGCTACAACATTTTCCTCGCGGGTCAAAAAGTTAAGAGCAACTTGAGCTATTGTTTTTCCATATTTCGAAGCAATTTTGTCAAGCACTTCGTCTTTTTTCTTGCTTACCTGACCGCGGGACAGCGGCGAATAAGCCACAATGGTGATTTTTTGTTCCTTGCAGAAAGGAATCAATTCGTCTTCGACACCTCTTGTCGCAAGATTGTATTCGACCTGATTTGACACAATTTCTTGAGACGACATTGCAGCCTGCGCTTCTTTCAGATCTTCGACGGAAAAGTTGCTCACGCCGATGTGTCTTATCTTTCCTTTTTTGACCAGGTCTTCCATTGCTTTCATTGTTTCCTTGATCGGAATCCGCGGATTCGGCCAGTGGATCATGTAGAGATCAAGTATCTTGGTATCGAGACGGCTCAGACTACCTTCGGCTGCTTTGATCAGATCGTCATAATGCAAATGTTGCGGCGAAACCTTGGTCGCAAGGAAAACTTTGTCTCTGATATCGGCGATGGCTTTACCGACAACACCCTCGGTTCCATACATCTCAGCAGTATCCACATGAGTTGCCCCAAGCGAAACTCCAACCTTCAGCGGCTCGACTCCACCACGGAACGCCCAAGTTCCCTGCCCGATTTCGGATATCTTTATCCCTGTCTTTCCGAGAGATTTTTGAAGCATAACTTGAATCTGAGTATTTGACTAATATAGCTCAGATAATGATTGCTATCTTTTTATTTCAAACCCCAATAGACTAAGCTAGAATTGCCTTTCATTGACGATTGCGGATTGATGCTCGAACCCCAGGAAGGGATGAGTGTCGAAGAGATAGTTGGTTGGGCCAGTTACGCGGAACGATCTGGTTATGGGTACATCTTCAGGTCTGATCATCTCATTCCGACTTCAGGTACGAAGGGACTTGCTTCACCCGAATGCTGGGTGACCCTTGGAGCGATAGCCGCTAAAACCGATCGAATAAGATTTGGTCCAATGGTTTCTCCAATTGGATTCCGAAATCCTGCAATCCTTGCTAACATGGCATGCACGCTATTCGCTTACTCCAAGGGGAGGGCCATTCTCTCGATCGGTGCAGGATGGTACCAGGCCGAGTACGAAGCGCACGGACTTGACTTTCCCGATTTGATCCGTAGGAAGGAGGAGTTCCATGAAGCGCTCCAGATCATAGGACCTCTCGTGGAGGGAAAGCACGTAGCGTTCAAGGGGAAATACTATTCGGCTGACGTCGAGTGCTATCCGAAACCTGTTCCCAAGATTCATCTTATCGTTGGCGGACGAGATTCTCAGATTATGAAGTGGACAGGCGAGTCGGCAGACGAGCTCAATATGTTTAGTCCAACTTTGAAGACGGTTGAAAAGGCTCGAAGAATACTAGGCGAAAAGAGTAACCTCGTACTTTCGCAGATGGGACCTTTTTTCATTGGCGAAACCCAGGACGATCTGAACAAAAGAGTTCAGCGTTTTTTGAAGGAAGGTGGTCTCGAAGGAAGCGTCCAAGATCAGATTGTGGATTTCAGGAAACGAGGAATCATTTGCGGAACTCCTGAAGATTTCGTATATCAGATCAAAGAAAAGAAAGATGCAGGCGTGAACAAATTCTACTTCCAGCTCGCTGATCCCACTGACAGGGACGCAGCTGACATCCTGACTAGGACACTTCGTAGGCTCTAAACAACTTCCAAGTTAAATTCTTCGATTAGCTTTGAAGCCTGATCAAAGTTTCTCGAAACTTGATCCGGATAGTGGGAATCGGATCCGTAACTAACCTTGCAATTTGCTCTGTGACATGCAGATGCAAGTTTGCGAACGAGGTCCAGCGTCCTTGAAAGATCTGCCCCATTGAGCTCGATTGCCTTTCCATTTTTCCTAGCCACTTTGGCTAGCTCATACAATAACTCCTCAAGGTCGTCTGGAACAGACGGCGTACCCACGGCGAGCCGTTCGGGATGTGTCAGTATGTCGAATGGAATAAAGTTGCTCTCTATCGCCTCCATCTGCATTTCGATGTACTCCCTCCACCTTTTATCGACACTTTTCTTGTCCATGGGCAATTTCTTCTCCTCCACGTCAATTCCTCCGGGGAGCTCGTGAACCGAGCAAAGAAGTACGTCCCACTTTTTACTTGAGATTGCCTGACCGATTTCCGAGCTGTAGCTTCCGATATAATCAACCTCTAGCCCTCTCCTTACGCGGATTCCGCCGAGGTCTCTTACTTTGTCGAACTCTTTTAGATAGTCATCGAAAGAGGAGAACATGCGTCCGGATTCGTGTACAGAAGCAAACTTTACTTTCTGTCTCATGAATGTGAATTGCGAAATGTGCTCCGTCGTAGAAAGACGGCTGACGTTTGTCTTTTTGGCCGCATCTACCATCGATTCAATGCTCGCGAGGATAATGTGGCTATGATTATCGTAATGCAAGAGTTAGCTCAGATGAAATAATTCCTTAATGGTTTTTGAAGAGTTCGGCCAAGCAAGATCAGATCGTGAACAGGTTTCTTCAAATGAAACGAACAGATGCAAGAAGAAATTGCTTTATACCGATCGATGTGGAATGCGGACGAGTTAGAGATGACAACTGGTGTTTTAGTTTGGCTCTCGTAGCCTGAATCCTGAACAGAAGAAAGATCTTTTCTCGTCCGAATCTCGCAATCCTCTTCCAAGGTCTAACAGGCCGAAATTCGGCCTCGCATTTCAAGCGAGTCAGCCGCTCAATCATTACGTCGAATGCGCGAAACTTGCGAAAAAATACAAATTTGATATGGTCCAGGTCTATGACGATCTGCTCTTCAAACCTTCGTGGCCGATATTATTCGCGATGGCCCAGGAGTTGAGGGGCAGTGGAATAACTATTGGACCGGGAGTCGCAAACCCCTACCACATACATCCTGCTCTAATTGCAACACATCTTGCCTCCCTGAATGAAGAGATGAATGGTGATTCCTTCATAATGATAGGAAAGGGGGCCTTTCATGATCTCTTCGATGTGGAAACTCCAAAACCAATAACAGCAACAAAAGAAGCGATCGAGATTATCTATAATCTCCTTTCGGGAACTGCGGCTGATTACCGAGGGCGGATATTCAGGATGAAAAGCGAGGCGACGCTCCGTTGGGAGTACACGGTTGATATCCTCCCAAAGATTTGGATAGGAAGTTGGGGGGCAAAAATGTGCGAGCTCGCCGGAAAAATGAGACAGGTCTCCGGAATCATGGTCAGCAGCATTACCGACCCGAGTTATTTGCGATATCTGAGGGAACGGGTTCGGGCTGGAGCTCTTTCGGTGGGCCGTGAACCTGAGGAGGTCGAGATTGGATGCGTACCTGGAGCGATTATTTCTGAGGACCGAGACGCGGCTTTAGATCTCGCGAGAAAGGCCAGCGCGGTGTACCTTCCCTATCTTGAGCCAATGACCGAATTTGTGGGTATAAAGCGACACGAAGTAGAAGCCGTAAAGGAAGCACTTTCAAGAAATGATCTTTCAGCCGCCGCATCGAGAATTTCCGATAAAGCGGTCAACTCATTCAAACTGTGGGGAACTCCCGACGATGTTATCGAAAAGACGCTCAGAATGTTAGACGGAGGTCGAAGCGCCGAAAGGATAAACTTTGGGTTTGGACGGGGCAAGGAAGACATCGAGGGGATTGAACTGCTGGGGCGCAAAGTACTGCCTTACCTGCGAGGCGAATCTAGAAACATGTAAGGCAGATGGTGGTACAGCGACGAATCAGATATGATTATCCCATTGCAATCTGCCTACATCCTCTGAATTTGTCTTGGCAAACCCTATCTACTGAAGATAAAGCGCTCAATTCTGGTTCAAATGGCAATAATTGCAGTCTCAGATCAGCATCTGGGAATAGAAACTGCAGACAAAGCTTCGTTCAACCGCTTCCTCGACCAACTTCAATCTGATACGAATGTGACAGATCTTGTTCTTCTTGGAGACGTTGTGGACATGTGGAGGAGGGATGCCTCGGGTGTTTTCCTTGAGAACAAAGACGTTGTCGACCGAATCATTATTTTGCAGAAGAAGATGCGCGTTCACTACATCGCGGGAAATCATGATTTCCATGTCCTCAAGCTTCAGGGTCACGGCTATCCATTCACCTTTGTCAGAAACCTCACTCTACAGCAGAACGGTGTAAATTACAGATTCAACCACGGTTGGGAGTATGACGAGTTGCAGAGGGAGCACTTCATGGAATCTCTCTGCCATGCGATGTCGGATCAAAAAGGTGAACGTGACAATAATCTCTGGGCGACTCTGGGCCGCGACAAGAGCGACCTGTCGTACTTCTTTTCTGTACTTATGAGGAAAGATAGTCTGCGACGCACGGCAGAGAAGATGCAGCTCGATCCCTCGGAGAGACTAAAAGAGACCCTGAAGGGCGTTGAAAAGAAGGCCTGCTCAACTATTCAGCCGGGCGAAGTTCTCGTTTTTGGGCATACACACCGACCTTTTGTGAATAAGGCAGAG
>DATNHH010000184.1:0-2934 GCA_035605055.1 Nitrososphaerales archaeon | reverse complement strand
CGGAGAACGCGGCAAATACGGGTTCATGGATCACAACGGCACCTATTCACAATACCTACGTGCGACTGGAGGGTGGCAAACCCAAGCTATTCGTCTTTGAAGGACAAGAGATTACGGAAAGAGCTGAGGTGTGAGTTGTGTTGTCAAATTGTACGCATTAGGACCAATGACAAGAAAAATGCCAAACCCGTGCTAGCGACTGTCACGAGAGCCCAGCCCACGAACAAAATCCCAATCTCTCTTGTGTTCGTTACAGACGGCCTTCTGGAAATCCCAGCACCTAACATTCCTCCTATCACAACCTGCGTCAGTGAGACGGGGACGGAGAATACCGTCAAAACCGTCGTAACGATCGCGGAAGCGAGCATCGCAGCAAGAGTCTTCATCTGACTAAGACCGACAATCTTGTCGCCCACTACCTGCGCAATCATTTTTCCAAATAAAACCATTCCAACAGCTGCCGCTCCGAAGATGGCGATTCCAAAAATAACCAGAATAAGTGGGACGGTTGTTGCGATTGAAGCAAACGAGTCGATGAGTCCAAGGTTGTTGGCACCCAATGTGAAAGAAACAAAGAATACCACAAGGAGTAGAACAATGCGATTACCTCTTACCACTTTGACCAAAGATCGAGACTTTTCTACTCTCGCAACAGCTACGTAGATGATGAAACTAGTTAGAGCACAAACAAACGGAACCGCTATCCAAGATCCGAAAATCTCCAAAAGAAAAATGAAATTAATTTGCGTATTGCTCGCAAGTGCCGCCCCCAGGAATGCGCCCACGGTGCAGTTTGAAAGACTCACGGGCAGTCGAAGTAGAGTGAGGATGAGTAACATCAAAACTGATACGAATAGGGCTGTGAAAATTGCAGTCATGGGGAGTGCACTCGATACGAGTTTCCCCAGGATCGAGCTCGACATGCTCCTGCCGGCAATTGCAAAGCCAGCAAATACGCCCGCAAGCGTCAGAGATAATGCAAGCTTGTAGTTTATGAGGTTTGAAAGATTTCCGGCCGTCAGTCCCGAATTATTCCAGCCAAAAACAAATGCGAACAAGAGTAAAAGGAGAGGAAGAAGAAAAATCGGTGACAGTTAGGAGTACCCCTTGGCGACCAGGATCAATAGTACGTCTGATCCGTTTTCCGAATTATCGGCGACATCGTCTGCAGTTTCAAGAAAATCCTTCAACATCACGATGTCGAGGGACTTTGCGTTTATTTCGTTCTTGAATAAATGTTGAATTATCGCGTACTTCATTGTATCTGCCTTCGTTTCCATAGCCTCTACTTTTTCCGCTATCGATAAGACCTCCTCCTTGTTTTTTCCGAGAGCTTCGATCCCTTGATGCAGAAGCTCGGCGACGGAAATGCAAGTCGAAATGAATAATTCTACGTCGTCTTTGAACAGATAGTCGACCACGTCTTTTGGAACTTGGCGCTCGTGTACTCTTGCGGCCCGCTTGGAAGTGTCCGAAATATTGCTGATGAGTTCTAGCAACGTGAGAAGGTCTTCCCTTATTCCACCGAAGAAGGAACCGGTGCATAACTCTCTGACCAAGCTACGGTGCTCCTGAGCTACCTGCTCCTCAAGATCAGCAATCGTGGCGTATTCGCGATTGACAGCATCGTAGTCGTAATTCTTGAGATACCCTGCCAGCGCGAGAAGATGCCTGCTCGTATCAATCGAATTATCCAGTAACTTGCTGACACGGTCGAGAATCTGCTGCTCTCCGTTGCCGAGAAAGCTAAAGAAATTGCGAAGGGACACCTAGACTACTCCGATGAAAACTAACACGACCTATTGTCTCCTTCCTCTTCCTCCTCTTCGAACTCGTCTTCTTCCGACTCTTCCTCTGACTTTTCCTCAGATTCTGCTTCGAATTCGTCTTCCGACTCTTTTTCCTTCTTCTTGTCTGTCATGATCAATTACCAACGACCAGAGTCGTCCTGCTAATCCTATTACAGATTACCATCGGGTTTGCGACACTGAACTTTGGAAGCCAAGTGATCGCGTTCATATATTTTTTGAATGCCATGGCGATACCTGGGGCCACGATTTCAGGTACTTTCGCAGCGCTGGGATGGGATAACATGGCTGGAGCGATGACCGATTCTGAGATAGTACCTAAAATTTGCACATCACTGCTTCCAACGAATTCATGATGGTTAGTTACTTTCAAACAATAAAAAATTAGGCTTCTAACCTTTAAGCAACAACAAAATCGTTAAGACAAACGAAGAGAATTCCATATTTTCTTCCAACAACGCATGATTAAGGAGAGTAGTCATTCCCGAGAATAGTTGTTCAAATCATTCTTTCTCGATTGTAAGGGAAGGCATAATAGTACTCAGCAATTCTGAAATTAATCGTGCAATCTCATTTTGGATAAAAATTACAAGCATATTGAGACCAAATTAATTCACTCCGGTGAACCCTCCCCCAGAATTCTCGGAGCGGTCGCTATGCCGATCTTTCAATCGGCAATGTTCGAGACCATGGGAGAAAAAAACTACGACGATCTGAAATACATCCGGTTGAACAACACTCCAAATCATCTAGCTCTCCATGAGAAGCTTGCTGCACTTGAAGGCGCGGAGGATGCCCTCGTTACTGCAAGTGGGATGGCCGCAGTTTCTGCAACCCTTCTCTCAATGCTCTCCAAGGGAGATCATTTACTGGTACAGGACTGTCTCTACGGTGGGACTCATGATTTTGTCACGAATGATCTTGAAGGATTCGGAATATCATATGATTTCATAGATGGAAATGATCCTAGTTCATGGGAGAAAAAGATCCAACCAAATACAAAGGCGATTTACGTCGAGTCCATGACAAACCCTCTGCTTCAGGTGGCAGATCACAAGGCAGTGGTCGAATTCGCTAGATCTCGTGGGATCGTCTCCATAATCGACAACACCTTCGCAAGCCCGAT
>DATNHH010000183.1:0-5176 GCA_035605055.1 Nitrososphaerales archaeon | reverse complement strand
GATCCAGAAAATAATGAGTTATCCTGATCAGGCGATCGTTGCGACCGGTACTTATTCGGTCCAGTTCAATCTTGTAAATCCTTACCTGAATTTTCTACAGGTTCTCTCTGTCCCTGGAGCGGGTCAGGTAGATCCGTCATTTGTTGATGCAAATGGGGGAGTTGCACCAAATGCACAGAACACGTTCGTCAATACGCATACGATGGGAACAGGTCCATACCAAATCCAGAGCTACATTCAAGGTCAGGTAGTTACGATGATTGCAAACCCAAACTACTGGGCTTCGAAACTAGCTTCGGGTTCAAGCAACATCATGCTATCTTCTCCGAAGATTCCGGTTGTAATTCTTGAGTACTCGACGGCGAGCAGCCAGATTATCCAGAGCATCACGAGCAACTCGGCGTCCCTTGTCGGGCCACTGACGATTTCTGCCCTGACTCCGAACTATTTGCCGTCTCTTGCATCTACGACGGGCATCTCGGTTCCATCACTGCCAAGTGCTCCAAAGTTTCTGTTTCTGACGGGTATGATGGACAATGAGCAGTATCCGTACAATATTCAGGACTTTAGGCTGGGGGTCGTGCATGCCATAAACTACTCAGAAATTCTAAGCTCAGTGGGAAGCGGTTATACAGAATCTTACGTCGGTCCTATGGCACCCGGCTATCCATACTACAATCCGGGCAACTTGACGAATTATTCGTTCAATCAGAATACGGCGATCAACGACTTCGTCCAAGCCGGCTTCAAGTTGAGCTTGCCTAATGGAACGGTGGTCAATCCGAACGGAAACGCACTACCAACAAATCTGTCGATTACCTACGTCACTGCCGATCCGGCCGAGACAAAGATAGCCCAAGAAATGCAGGCGAACCTTGCTAGCATTGGAGTTACGTTCACGTTGAACGGTGTAACGACTCAAGGTGAGGAGAGCGCAATCTCTCAATCCGGCGCCAAATCCAGCTATCCCGGGTTGCTCATTTGGTATTGGTACCCAAGCTGGGCGGATGCCGTGTACCAGGACCTTGTCTTATTGAGCAACGTTCAGTATGGTGGAATCAGCGGTGATGTTTCCTGGTTCAACGACACTCAAGTCAACGGCCTCACTGCAAATCTTCCATTTGAGACTAATTCTACGCAGATCAGTTCAACAGTAGCTCAGGTTTACAACCTGATGTACCAACAGGCTCCGGACATCTGGCTATACGCCGTAGATCCTTACTGGGTGCAGAGGACTTATCTGACTGGCGTCATCGACAATTCTGGAATCCTCGGGTACTACTTCCCGTTGATCGGCTACTCTGGTTCGTAATTGCTAGAGAAAGAAAAGATACGCAATTAGTCATTGTAGAGAAAACAGGAGACCGAAATTTCGGGTTCTTCTTTCAAGGGAAGAAGTAGAGGCTCCTTTTCTCTACACTTTTCCATTGCGAACTGACAACGCGACTCGTACCTGCATCCTTTGGGGAGCAAAATGATGCTTTGAGGATCTCCAGCACCGACTACTCCTTCCGGAAGAGTAGAGCCCAGTTTTGGGGCAGAAGCAAGCAAGGTCTTAGTGTACGGATGTTTTGGACAAGAAAGTAAACTCGCCGAAGGGCCGTACTCGACTACCTTTCCCAAGTGCATGATCGCAATATTGTCGGCCATGAATTTTGCAACGTTCGGATCGTGAGAAATCAGAACATAGGTGAGATTCTTTATTCTCTGGAGATCGATCAATAGATTGAGAACTTGCGCTTGAATGGAAACATCAATGGAAGAGGTTGGCTCATCCAGAACTATGATCTCCGGGTCGCTAATGATTGCCCTCGCTATCGCGACTCTCTGTTTTTGACCTCCGCTCAACTCTAAAGTCCTTCTATCAAGTATATCGCCTTCGAGTCCCACAAGTCGAAGAGATTCTGCTGATTTCGCGGCAACCTGAAGTTTTGTCAACCCGAACTTACTGATGGGCTCCGCAACACAACTTGCGACACTCATGTATGGGTCAAGTGAAGATCCAGGATCCTGGAACACCATCTGGAGTTTCCCTCGATTTACTCCTCGATCGCGAACAAATCTTACTGGATCACCGCTGAGACTGATTAGTCCAGAATCTATTTTTTCCAGTCCGACAATCATTCTCCCGAGAGTCGTTTTGCCAGAGCCACTCTCGCCAAGTATGACGAGGGTTTGTCCTCTCTTAATTTCGAGCGAAACATCATCAACCGCGCTCACGAAGCCAGACGGTTTGCGACGTCCAATCAGACTAATCCAGAAACCAGACTTTCTCTGCGAGAACCTTTTGATAACGTGGTCTATCTCTAAGAAACTGCTTGATTTTTCTGCCGGCATCTGTTCTGGAACGCTATTCAATCGCCACATCCTCCGCCGCTTCGCCGTAATTGACGCAGCGAACGTAGACTCCCTTGCCAATACTCATCAAAGAAGGGATCTTTCTTTTGCATTCGTCATGAGCCAGTGGACATCTCGGATAGAACGCGCACATGTTTTCTATTCCCTTCGATTGGAACGATCCTTTGATCGCGTCAAGATATCCCTCACCTTTTGACTTTGAAGGGATACTTTTGATCAAACTCACAGTGTACGGATGCTTCGGTTCATATAGAATCTGTTTCGAGGATCCTATTTCTTGAATCATTCCTCCGTAGAGGACTGCAATCCTATCGCTAATTGAACCCGCAACAGCGAGATCGTGTGTGATAAAAATCACGGACATTCTAGTTTCCTTGATTATCTCCTTGAGGAGAAGGAGTACTTGGGCCTGTGTCGTAACGTCAAGGGCGGTCGTAGGTTCGTCTGCAATTAATAGACTAGGTCTTTCCACAAGCGCCATCGCAAGCATTATTCTTTGATTCTGCCCGCCGGAAAGCTGGTGCGGATAGCGCTCCATGATGTCACCCGCATCTCCAATCCTGACAGCTTTTAGAACGTCAGTCACCTGATTTAGGATCTTCGGGTAGCTTTCCTTTTGCCCCGATCGTTTATCACGAACCTGGATCGCTTCCCGAATTTGATCTTTAATCCTCATCAGCGGATTCAGACTCATGAAAGGATTTTGAAAAATCATGAAGATCTCTGTCCCGCGAAGCTTGTCCAAATTGCCAGCTTTTAGATTCGTGATGTCTCTCCCGCGAAAGATTATTTTCCCATTCTTCATCATGGAGGTATTCGTTGTCAGCAGTCTAGAGACCGCTAGTGCAAGAGTCGTCTTTCCAGATCCACTCTCACCGACTATCGATAGGATCTCTCCCTGCTTCAGAGATAATGATACATCTCTGAGCGCAGGAACATTCCCGCTGGGGGACTTGTAATCTACACTAAGATCCTCGATCTTGAGGAGATTCGAGTCTTGCAAGATCACAGTTCACCTGCGAACATGTCGCGCAAACCGTCGCCGAGCAGTGCGGCCCCGATCACGATCACCGTGATGACGATCCCCGGTAACATTGAGTACCACCACTGCCCCGGGAAGTAGTTGAGTCCCGAGGCCACCATTGTACCCCATTCGGGTGCGGGCGCGGGAACTCCGAGCCCCAGGAAGCTCAATATCGAGTAGACGAGGATCGTATTTCCGAGATCTATGGTGGCATAGGAAATTAGAGTATTAAGCGAAGAACGAAACACATGCTTTACGATAATCCCGAAACTGGACAACCCGGAGAGTAGTGCTGCATCGATGAATTTTTGGTGCTTAATCTTCAGGGTTTCCCCACGAAGGAGTCTAGCATAAGATGGCCACCATACGACGACAAGTGCGATAATAGCGTACACCACGTTCCTTCCCAATGTTGCCTCTATGGTTAGAGCTAGGATAAGCGCGGGAAAGGCTAGAAAAAGATCGGTAACTCTCATGTTGATCTCTTCCACACCCTTTCCGAAGTAGCCAGCCGGGTAACCAACGAGTGCTCCTATTGCAATCCCGCCAGTGATGACAAGAATTGAAACAGTCGCGTCTGTGGGAGCAGCGTAAAGCACTCTGCTCCAGATATCTCGTCCCAGATCGTCGGTTCCCATCAAATGTATCATCGAAGGCGACAGGAGTGAATGAGAAATAGAAACTACTAGAGGGTTAGACGGTAAAAGCGCCCATCCAATCGAAGGAGTCTTAAGAGCTGCAGCAATTACTTGCAAGATTCCTTCGACAAGAGACCAACCATAGAAGGCGACAATTATCACAAGGCCAATTAGAGAGGAGGGCCTTGAAGCGAGTCTGCGAAGGCTGCCAATTGTACGCTTTGTATTGAGAAAAATCATAGGATCCTAATCGATCCTCACCCGCGGATCTACAGCTGCGTAAAGTACATCCGCTATCAGATTGATAATAATCACAGAGATGGTAATCACGATGACGGAGCCGATTAAGGTAGGGTAGTCGTAGTTGTATAACGACTGAGTTATGAGATATCCCATGCCTTCATAGCTGAAAATTTCTTCAATCACAATAGAGCCTGCGATAAGATACGCAAATGTGAGCGAGATCACCGTAATAACTGGAATCAACGAATTCTTTAGGGCATGCACATATGTTGCTCTTCTTTCTCCCACTCCCTTCATTATCGCCGTTCGCACAAAGTCAGAGCGGAGGTTCTCCAACATCGACGAGCGCATGATTCTGGTTATCAGGCCGAAGGAAATGAGGGCAAGTGCGATAGCTGGAAGAATCAAATGCAAGACCGAGGAGTAAAAGAAAGTGTAGTCTCCATCGATCAGGGCATCGATTGAGAGAAGACCGGTAATCTCATGAGGAAGAGTTAGAGCAGGATCGGCCAGCTGACTCGGTGGAAAGATGTGATTGTTGTATGCGAGGAAAAACTGTAGAAGAAGGGCCACGAGAAACGGCGGCATGCTCCAGCTGAGGAGATAAGCAACCCTGACCGTGTGATCTCCTGCACGTTCTTGATGAGCAGCTGCAAATGCTCCAGTGAAGATTCCCAAAATTATCGTGATCCCCATCGCAACGAAAGTCAGCTCAAGGGTTCTTGGAAAGTAAGTCTCAATCAGAACTGAAACCGGTTGATGAAAGAAAGGCGAATCCCCTAGATTGAGGGTAAACACGTCAACAAGGTAATAGTAAAGCTGAGTTGCTACTGGTTGATTCAGGTGATACTCGTTGATCACCACCTGCACCTGAAACTTTGAGGCGTGGGGCCCAGCCCACACATTTGCTGGG
>DATNHH010000182.1:0-4420 GCA_035605055.1 Nitrososphaerales archaeon | reverse complement strand
AACCTCAACTTCAATGATTCCTGCCTCCAACTTGCCATCTAGTGGACAATATCTGCGCCTAGAAACAATCGGCCGACGAACAAGGTCTCCCCACAACGTGTTACTCCGTTTCATCGTTCTGGATCGGAAAATAGTGGTCTTTCCACAAAATCAGGGACGGCAAGACTGGGTTGAAAATGTCAGACGGAATCCCCACGTCAAACTGTTTGGCGCTGACAGAACATTTTCAGGGCATGCTCAGATCAAGCAAATATCCGGTTTGAAAGACCCGCTGCTCGCAGTCTTCACGCGCAAATACGGCGAAGACGAAGTGCGAAAAAGATACTGGGGCCAGACCCGTTATGTCGATATAGAGATCGTGTCTGAGTCGAGTGCGGAAGACTTCGCAGAACTGTATTACGCTGACCTACAAGCAGCTTTTGATGGAGTCGCAGAACACTACGATGATCACATTCTGGGTAATCCGATGAACGTGTGGCTTCGCAACAGATCCGTGAACTACCTGTCCAAAATTTTTAGACCGGGCGAAGTCGTGCTTGAGATTGGCTGCGGAACAGGGACGGAAACTCTCCTACTAGCGCGCCATGGGCTGAAGATACTAGCCGCTGATATTTCGCCCAAGATGCTTGAAGTTCTCACTAAAAAGGCAGTGAACGCTGGCGTTTCTGATGCAATAGTTCCAATCCACTCACGAACATATGCTCTGAAGGAAAAGCTCGAGAAGATGGGGTATGGCAGTATCGATGGGGCCTATTCGACATACGGCGCCATTAATACAGAACCGAACCTTGGCCAACTATTCCACGACTTGCACTCACTCATTCGACCTGAAGGGCATCTGGTCCTAGGTGTCTGGAACAAGTATTGCCTCTACGAGATATTGGGGTATTCGCTTAAACTAAGACCATCTATGGCATTTGCACGCCTGACGAACCCGGTGCCTGTTGGCAAGTCTAGGTTCTGCATCACCTCATACGCATACTCAGTCGGCACCTTGAAGAAATACCTAGACGGCTTCTTCAAGTTGAGAAAAGTGTACGGTGTACAAATACTGCTTCCAGCATCAAACCTAATTCGATATCTCCCCCCAGAACCGATGCTTAGTCTTGTGAAGAGAGTCGAGATAGCGCTAGAATCACGTTTTCCATGGAACCATCTCGGTGACCACTTCCTTGGAATATACTCGCGAGCCTAGCCTTACATCATTGTCTCCGCAGGCCTCTAGTTGACTACTCAACAGATAGATCGATCCATGTTCTGTGGATACGCAGATTTTGGGGTAAGAAGCAATTCGATTGTGCCGAGTTTGAAGACAGATGCCGGTTTGATTGGCTTCACTAGGAAGGGATTATTGACGAGTTCGTACAAATCATAGAGTGAAAGAAGTCTATCCCAAAGGAATCGCTCTTTCGCTTGATTATCTGGTACAAACATTGTCACGATAAGTGGTTTGGCTTCTTGTAGAACTTCAGTTGCTCCCATTAAGACGGTCGCTTCAGCGCCGCCAACGTGTATCTTCAGGAAGTCAATCTTCGGTTTACCTACAGATTTCCAGAATGAATCAAGGCTAGTCGAAGCGACATTTATGCTTCTTTTGCCTTCTTCGAAGGTGATGGAATGGGATTGAGGTTGCGTGGGATCAGAGAGATAGAGCCTGATCTGGCCGTCTTTGTCGCATATCGCTTTTTGGTATATGTTGACGTTTCGCAGATCATTTACTGAAATGGATTTTGATAGTAGTTCGAAATTAGTCCGTTCAGGTTCAAACGCATATACGTGGCCGCCTTCAACAATTTTGGCCGCCAGAAGCGTGAAGTAGCCGATGTTAGCACCCACATCAACAACCGTCATTCCGGGCTTCAGGACTTTCTTCATCAGAGCCGTTAGCGGAAGGTTTAGCCAGCCTGAGGTGGCTATCGACGTCGAAACCGGCGAAAAATCTAGAGGATTCAGATAGATCTGGAAACCTAACGCTTTCTTAGGATGATCTTCGTAGATCTGCTTCAGTGTAACCCATTCTGTCGTTCGCAGCTCGTGAATCCTCACTCGAGCATCCTTTCCCGCTAGAACGTAAAGCAGAATTGAAGGGTATTTCAGCGTCAAGTACGTAGACCGCAAGAAGAACGCCCAACTGAAAAATTTCGACGGCATCTTAGGTCAAGCTCTTCAGAGAACCGCTATCAATGCGAGCAAACATACCTCTCCGCATACGCTCGGTCACATTGTTTTCCGATCACTTGAGCATGCTTTTTTAGCAATTTGCTTTGGTCATTTTGTGTAAGATATAGCCGGCTGAAAACGACTTTTCTGTTAAACTGATCAGTACTCATCGGCCGATAACAGATGGACAGGTCATCGCAGGATCGAGACAATTCTCCGAGACATCTCTCGACTTCAACCTCGATTTCCTTCACCTTTGCGGCATACGGAAGATCTTCATAAAAGCAAATTGAAGGCTTCCCATCGCACTTTAGCCGCCAGTAATCGATCGCGACTCTTCGAACGGCCAAATGATCCGGATGTCCTGAAATCCCTAGTGGACAGAAGATGTATTCGAATGTCCCGCTGAACTGGTTAAGTTTGGATGCGATTTTCTGCATACTAATCGGACAACTTCGAGAAGAAGAATCTTCCATCCACAGGAATGACGATCTGACTCGAAGCCGTGTAAGTATAATTCTTTCTTCAAGGGTTCTCATCGGCGTAACAAAGTACTTGGGTAATAATCCCCACTTAGTGAATCGAGAAACGTTGAAGAAAGTCACTCCCGTTCCGCCTCTCGAATGTTCCGTCAATGCTGAGAAGGCTGAGTAGACGAGGTCGTCCGGATGAGGAGAAAGAAAAAGTGTGGAAGTCACTTTGTATTCGTCGCAAATTCACTTAGGGGACTAATTTTAGCATGATGAAAGTCGGTAGGCTGCTCGTACCTTGGTACAGATACCCACCGTTCAGGAAGGAAGGAATAGGCGGGCTTTCTGTCGCGGTCTGGGAACTCACAAGAGAGCTAGCTGAACGAGGAGTCACTATAGATGTCTTGACTCCGCTAAGCAATGAGGACGAGACTAACGACACTCAGGCCGGGGTTAGCGTGATCAGCTCGAAACTAGGGGAGAGGTTCTTGAGAAATCAGCCGCTGAGAAAAGAGGAAAGGAAATTTCTCGACAAGTACGAAGCGATCCTGTCTGTAGCCAACTACGCTGCGAGAACACTCCGCTCCTACAATCAAGGACTGGGTCGAATTACTAGACAGATTCATACGATCGGCCAAGACCGCGGCATCGACACGTACACTTCCTTGAAACCTACTGTCAGCGAATACTTGAAAATGGTTGCCGCGAGGAGGAAAGATAGAAGACTCTTACAACTTCTGGCTGGGAGTAAGACGATCTGCGTGAGCAGATGCTTGAAGGATACTATGCAAGACAGCAATTTGGAATATTCCAAGAATTTGTTCACAATACCGAACGGCATTCAGACAGAAACCTTTCGACCGATGGATGTAGGTAAGGAATACGATCTTCTCTTCATTGGGAGGTTTCAGAAAGCTAAGGGACTTGATCTGCTCCTTCGTTCTCTAAGTTTAATCCACAGCACATGGGGCGAAGCCTACAAACTTGGGGTCGTAGGAGAATTCACGGACGAACAGCGGACTTTCATCGTGAACGGTACTCCAGATGCGGTCAGAAGGGGGCTTGTGTTTTTGGGCACCGTTCAGAGAGAGAATATGCCTAGGATAATTAACTCTGGAAACATCGTCATCGTGCCCTCGCGTTACGAATCATTTGGCCTCCCCGCGCTGGAGGCGATAGCTTGTGGGATTCCGGTTTTGGCAACGAGAGTTGGTGGTTTGCCCGAAATTATCGATGAAACCGTGGGTACACTAGTGAAACCAGACGATGATCAAGCATTAGCTAGCGCCATACACACGTCTATCAGGGACACCTCGCTCGCCCAACGTGCAGCAATCAATGGTCCGATAAAGGCGCGAAAGTACGATTGGGGAATAGTAGCTCCACAAATCCTACAAATTTTGTTCCCTTAACTCGAGAGAGGCTTGCGAGACGATCCGAGGCCTAAGTCACAAATTTGATTTTCTCTCTGAGCTTTATGTTTGCAAGTTTGTTCCAGTTTTTCACGATTCGCGTAATGTCATATCCGCACACCTCGACTATACCTGGGTAGGGATCGGTGGTAGGAGCGACTCTAATGCCGAGACACTTCGAGCAGATGAAGAAGAAGTAGGCTCTGCTTTTGGTTGTTACCGAAAACAAAATCCCCGTTCTCTCGATTAGAATCTTAAACATGGTGCGCTCATAGATCAGCTTCTTCATGACTCGTAGCTCACACCTCTATTCATTCGTAACCAGGGAGCTGGTTTAGCAAAGCCGTGCAGGAATTTCAGATAGAATATCGGGATGTA
>DATNHH010000181.1:0-8109 GCA_035605055.1 Nitrososphaerales archaeon | reverse complement strand
AGACCACCGATTGAGGTCACTAACTCGTTCATTGTAATGGACTTGTCTGTGCAAAGGTGAACCAACGACTTGGACGCTTCTCTGGTATCGACAGTCTTGTCGAAATGACTCGCAGCATTGATCACAGCTTGCCGATACTCTGAGATCAATTGCGAATCTCCAAGACAGAGAACGCTGTAGGAATTTGTCTTTACAAAGTTCACGACATTGTTCAGACCAATGCTGAATTCATGCTGCTCAGTCGAACCTAGAAGCTTGTTGAGAGCAAGTGCGATCTTCTGGTTTACAAGTGCATACGCGTCGATTAGGGGGAGATCCTGCTGGAGCAACTCGTCGTTATCAATAACAACTACTCCCGAAGCATGTTTTCTGATCTGTTTTAGAGCCGTACCTGCGAAAAAGTGTTTTGACTTCTCAAAATTATAAGGCATGACCATAATGGCAACGGTGACCGCTCCCTTGTCACTCGCTTCCTTGGCAATCATGGGAGCAATTGCCGATCCCACTGTGCCTCCTAGCCCGGCAATGATGAAAACGATATCGCTCTCACTAATATTCTGCCGAACCTGCGGGAGTTTCCCCGCAGCGAGCCCTCTCAATTTGAAAGGAGTGGACTTACTACTCGCGCCCAATTCAACTAGAATTCGCTCTCCTTTTGTGATGTTAGCGATGTCGTGATCGTCGCAAGTAATATACACAAAATGTTCCAGAAGTTTGCTTTCCTTAGAAAGCTGAATTCCAATCTTACATCCTGCGCTGCCGATACAGACGACTGCGACTTTTCGACCGTAACCAGGGGCTGAGTAGGGAAAATCTGTCAGTTTTAGATCCAATTGCGACAAAAAAGAGAACTCATTTTTGCCTACGAAAAAGATCAGATATTATTAACGATGATTAGCTAAATCAGGAGCTCTTGTCAACTAAGTTTCGTTTAGATCTTAACTAGAGGAAATCGTGGCCCTTAATGTTGAAGAAGTCGATCCAATTACCTCGACTTGGACTTCCGAGCCGAGAATTGCTTCGTCCGCCTTAAGATCTGTGTCTTTGATTAGGCAGGGTTTGTAGGCAAAGTTTCTTCCAATGACCGCGCCTTTTACTCTCTCATCAAGTATCACTTCGCCTCTCCAGCCGATCCATTGAGAATTGACCTTGTTTTGTATTGTTCTTGAGAGGGCTGCCATCAAACCGGATCGCTTCTTTGCCTCATCCGACGAAATCTGGTCTTCCATTACTGCTGCTTGCGTACCAGGTCTCGAGCCAAATCTTGAGAGATTCAGGACATCAGGTCTAGTTCTATTCAAAAGCTCCATTGATTCTTCAAATTCAGCTTCCGTCTCAGATGGGAATCCAACGATCATATCAGTGCTCAGTGTGATATTGGGGATCTCCTCTCGCAGGCGGACGATCATAGATTCAAAATCCGAAACGGAGTAGCCCCGCTGCATTTTTCTGAGAACCCGATTACTTCCTGATTGTACCGGAAGGTGGGCAAACTTGAACACTTTATTGAGATTGAAACAGTCCAGAAGCTCCTCGAGGCACCGCTTGGTGAGCAGCGGATTCATCATCCCAACTCTGATTTTGAAATCTCCTGGGATTTCGGCTACCTTTCTGATGAGAGTGGGCAGGCTCGTCTTAGAGTCTTTGCCATAAGCAGAGTTATCGGTTGAAGTCAGCCAAATTTCCTTTGCGCCTTGAGAGACAAGAGATCTCGCTTCATTAACGATTTCTTCCTCCGGGTAGCTGAAAACGGTTCCCTTCACTAGCTTCACCTGACAGAATGTACAACCGCTCAAACAGCCCGAGGAGATTTCAACTATCCCGATTACCGAGTTCAGCCTTGTTCTGGGCAAGCCCAGTTTTGTGAGCTTCTTCAGCTCGAGAGAAACAATCTGCCTTCCGCTAATAACAGAATGAATCGCGGGGATAATCCCATCCAGATTATTGGGTCCGATCATGCTCAAGTTCTGATCGATCTTCATTACCTTCTCGGGATCTGCTTTTGGAAGACAGCCAGCGACAATCACCTTTTTCGATCCATTCTTGGACAGATCACGGATTCGGCTTAACATCCTCTGCTCTGTAACAGTCTTTACAGAGCAGGTCACGAGAACGGCTACGTCCGCATCGTTTTCATCCTCAACCAATCTCAGACCATCGTTTTCAATCATTCCGGAGATGATCTCGGTATCGGCCAGACTCGCAGAGCAACCGTGTCCCTCAACGAAGACCCCTATTTTTTCCATGCCGTTCTCCGTATGTAAACAAAATGATCAGAGTGTTTGTAATTCTTTCTTGTGCTACCTCAAAGTAACGCTTTATTGCGGGAAGCGCACTTTTCGGTACTCCTGAAATGCATACCCAGTCAATCATTATCGAGGACGCGTCTCTCGAATTGGTTCCAAAGCGATTCTGGAATCACGAGTCTTGTAAGATAGTCGAAGCAAAATTCGGCGTACCCCCGCAATCACAAGTTCTCGATGACAACTTCCATCACAAGATAATTGTTGACTTGCTTGAGAATGGTAAGAGGGGGAGGCCCGATATCGTTCACTTTGCTTTGCTGGACATAGTGAGTACTCCTGCTTATCAGAGGGGTCTGATACGGCCCATAGTCCGAACCATAAACGGAGACGTCATAATAATCAAGGAGAATGTGCGCCTACCTAGGACCGAGCTCCGATTTAATGGCGTAATGTCCAAAATCCTCCGAAACGAAGCTGGTCTCAATGAAGCCAAGCTACTCGAATACAAAAAAGATCAAACGATCGGGAAGCTCGTCGAGTCTCTCAATCCATCAAAGGTATTATGTCTGAGCATCGAAGGAATAAGGCGGGATCTGAATAATCTCGTTGCAAATCTAACGAAAGGAATGTCCGATGACTCAACCGTTTGGATAGTGGGCGGGTTCGCGAGGGGCCGCTTTAGCGAGGAAGTCAAGGAGCTTGCCGACGACTTGATCTCAATCTCGAATGATCCGCTCGCAGCACACGTCGTAACTGCTCGGCTGTCTTACGAGATTGAGAGGTCAGAGTAAGGTTGCAAGAAGATTTGTCTTGAAACTGTCCATTTTTTCATTTCCCTTTTCTTCCTCCGCAAGCCGTCCAAAGCTGTCGTAAAACAGTCCTAGGACGTAACCGAAGGCGAACGAAACGGGCAGCGCCGCAAGCTGAGAGATCAATGGAATGAATGAAGGACCGCACTGATATACGAAAAAAACTGCGGGTCCAGCGAAAATACCGATCAAAAAGACTGGGATTCCGAGAACCATCGCCTTCTTTTTGGAATTTGAGCCTGGCAGTTTCAAGTAAAGAACGGAAAAAAAGGCACCGTAAAAAACTCCGTAGATGAGGGCCCACAGACCGTAGACCATTGGGAAGTAAATGACATCGGTAGCGAATTGGTCAGATGCGGTTACATTTGTTGGAGCGTTTAACTTGATCAACTGTTGCGCGATGTAGCTGATTTGTGAAGAGCTGCATGCTTCCAGAGTCCCCAAATGAAGCAGACCCACCATCGCTCCATAGACCACCCCTGCGGCCAGGCCCGCTTTTAGTCCCTGTGAAATCGGCATACCTTTTCACCTTAACGAGATTCTAGCTCTATTTGGCTTCTCGATTTGAAGAAATTATGCCTTCTGGGTGGCAGTGGGTTAGATATGGGGTTGTGTTTCTCTAGCAAAGAGAGTCTAAAAAGTAGATTAGGTGAAAAATGAGGTATCGAAAAACCATTATGACCCTGATAGGAATAATCGGAGGCACAGGAGACTTGGGAACTGCCCTCGCGATACATCTTGCGAAGAAGAATGATGTGCTGCTGGGATCGCGTATTCTAGAAAAAGCCCGTTCTACTGTAGAAACAATAAGAAAGGAAAAGAATCATACCTATTTAGAGCAGAACCTCAAACCGTGCGAAAATCTTGAAGTTGTCCGGGGGTGCGAAATTCTGTTGCTGACTGTTCCTCACGAAAATGCGTTTGAGACGGTGAGCAAACTTTCCGGAGACTTCCGGGGAAATCAGGTTCTAATTTCGGCAGTAGCCGCGGTTGCGAAAAGAGGAGAGGAGTTCGTAGTTGATGAAGACCCGTCAGGCAAGTCCTTCGCTGAGAAAATTAAAGAGATTGTTCCCATTACTGTTAAAGTTGCAGCAGCTTTTCAAACCATACCTGCTAATATCATGTACAAAGAAAGGGAAATCTCGTCAGACGTGCTTGTCTCCACCGACGACATAGCAACGTTCGCCTCCGTTTCAACTCTTGTGAGAAATATTGATGGACTGAGGCCTCTTTACCTTGGGAGTCTTCGCCTCGCGGGAGAAATTGAAAGACTTACTGCTCTCCTCCTCAACATTGGAAAAAGAAACAAACTGAAAAGTCCGACTCTAAAGTTCGAGTCCTTTTAGGAGACGTAGAATCTCCTCAAGCCTTTTTCTTGAGAAGGCGCTTTTCTAATTTTGTGCCGCATACAAGGCAATCTGGTCTTTGTTTGCTGTATTTTTTTCCGCAGGCAGGGCAGAAAAAGATCCATTCAGACGCTGTCGCAATCCCTCCGGTCATTAGTGGCCTCGCCTTAATCCCTAATTTGGAGGCAACGTTCTCGACCGCAAAATCATCGGAAAGAAGGATCGCATCGTTACCATCGGCTGCGATGGAAAGACAAAGAGCTAGAACGCTCAGATCTGCTTTTGACAGATTGTTGTCGCCGGTGCCTCTCGCGGCCTCCTTCACCTTTTTGAAAGCCTCTGGAGTGGCCTGCCAGACATTGACTTTTGATAGAGCTATCAGAGTTCTCGTCCTTTCATTTGAAACCTCGCTTATGACGTCAGGCGAGGTTACGAGATTCTCTGTTGTGTTCGTATACGGTACACCTGCGTAAAACGCAGTAGTGTCCAAGACGAGGTACTGTTGAGACATTTCGGAGAATTCAAAACCCTAGTGATTCTGATTACTCAATCAAACATACGGCAGACCGATCAACACATGAAGATCTCAGAAAAAGTCCTAAACTCTGTGCCAGCGATGACTAATTTCGTGCACACATTACGAATAAGGTTTTGACTGCTTATCAAACTTTTCGCTATTCGTGGAGTTCAAGGTGGCTTCTCTCATCGAAATCCGAGGTTCTTTAATTGCCTGAATGGGCCTGCGCGATCGAATCTCACAAACACTGCTTCCTTGTCGTGTTTTCTGAAAGAAACATAAGTGTCAGCTTCAATCCCAAAAGAATCCTGCCCGTCGATCACAATACTAAGGGAATAATTTCCGAGAACTCTGATTCTCGATGTGGAAGTAATTATTACTGGAAGTCTGTTGATCGGCGCTATTGGAGTAATCGCAAAAAGCTGCAAAGATCCTTCTAGAAATGGAGACCCGTAGGAATAAGCATGTCCGGTAGAACCGGTTGGAGTGCTGATCAGAAGTCCGTCCATTCTCTGTGAAAAAACTGATCC
Organism: Nitrososphaerales archaeon; assembly: GCA_035605055.1. Lineage (GTDB taxonomy): Archaea > Thermoproteota > Nitrososphaeria > Nitrososphaerales > CADDZS01 > DATLTL01. Next base: position 2,661 of record DATNHH010000181.1, on the reverse strand, counting down.
GTGGTCCAAGTCGATCGTGAAGAGAGGCGTCTTGGACAACGATCGCCTAACTACGAGTACCTCGTTTAATGCGGGCGGCAATAGCTTATGCTCTAGAGATGGGGAAATTCGGAGCCTCTTTTCTATGTGATAGTCCCCTTCCTCTATCTTTCTCAGGGCAAACTTAATTTGATCCGGTTTGATTTCCGCGAGGATTCCCCTGCCTCCTACGTTAACGCAAAGACATGGAATAGTACTATCAAGAAGTCTGAGAAGTCTTAGAATAGTCCCATCACCAGATACTGTGATGACAAGATCTGTCTTGGATTGTCCAATCTCTTCCACTGCTCTAACGTGGTCCACTCCTTTGATGTGAAGGTTCGGAAAACTTGTGACGCTCATTCCGCTGGTTAGAAGAAGTTCAGCGATATCCCTTGCGATCTCTTTGGCTTCGCCGTGACCTTCCTTCGAAATAATTGCGATCTTTGAGACTTTCAGAAAAACGACCTCAATCTTTTTTCATCTTGTTTTGAGCAACCTTAATCCAAGAAATAATGTTGATGACGATTTATCCATCAACCAGAAAAGTTCCACAGGTTAGATATAATTAACGTTAAATAGAGAACTACCGGGTCTCGTGCTTTATCGGTTGCGTAAATGAGTAAGCCCGTTGATCTTGGCAGTCTGAAGGACGGATCGTACATTATCATCGACGGTGAGGCCTGCAGGATTGTCGAGTACGACAAGAGTAAGCCCGGTAAGCATGGCGCGGCAAAGGCCAGAGTCGTAGGAATTGGTGTTTTCGACAGTGTCAAGAGAAGCTTGGTTCTTCCCGTCTCCACTAACGTTGAAGTGCCTCTGATTGAGAAAAAGTCAGGCCAAGTGGTTTCAGCGGATCCGAGTAATGTTCAGATAATGGACCTTGAGACTTTTGAGACTATCGACGTTCCCGTCCCCACTGATCCAGAAATTAAGAGTAAGATAGTTTCAGGGGCGGAGGTCGAGTACTGGCAAGTCTTGGGACGAAGGAAGATTATGAGAGTAAAGAATGCATAGACTCTAGAACTTGAAAAACCCTTTTTTCTTCTCGTCTTCCACTAACCTAAATTGCTTTAGAAGCTCTTTTTGCTTCTCGGTGAGTTTCGTTGGTATCGTAATATTAACAGTCACCAGCTCGTTCCCCCTGTTTGAACTGCCCATGATGGGAACTCCCTTCCCTTTCAATTTCATAGTCGTTCCGTTTTGAGTTCCCGCCGGAATTGAGATCTCCACGCCAGACCCATCTATCGTCGGTACTTGAATTGAAGTTCCTAGAGCGGCACTCGCCATGTCCAGCGAAATGGAACAGTGAAGATCTCCTTCCTCGCGAGTAAACGTCTTGTGCGGCAAGACATGGCAAACAACGTAGAGGTCTCCGGCTGAGGTTCCGCTTTCACCCGCGTCTCCCTCACCCCTCAACCTCAGCGATGATTCGTTTTCGATTCCTTGAGGGATTTTCACTGTTATTTTCCGTGTCTTTTGAAGGGTACCGTTTCCCTTACAATCTCGGCATGGGTTATCCAAAACTTCGCCCTTTCCCCTGCAGACTCTACAGGTTTCGATTCGAACAAATTGTGCGAACCCTGAAGAACTGACTCTTTGAACTTGACCTCTGCCTCCACATTCAGTGCAAACCCGAGGCGTGCTGCCGGGCTTCGCGCCGCTCCCTTTGCAAACAGAACATCTTTCTGTGCGGGGAATTTCAATTTCGGTGTTGAGACCGGTTGCCACCTGTTCCAATGTAAGATCAAGGTCATATCTGAGATCAGCCCCGCGGCGGGCACCGCGGCCCGACCCCGTCATGTTTCCAAAGAACATGTCAAATATGCTTCCACCAAAGCCGCCAAATCCACCGAAACCGAGATCCTTCAGTATTTCGTCAAAGTTCGCTGTGCGGAAAATGTCCTCGGTGGAATACTTCCCTTGGATTCCTTCATGGCCGAACCGATCATACTGTGCCCTCTTCGCATCGTCCGATAGTATGGCATAGGCTTCAGATATTTCTTTGAACCGGTCTTCCGCACCTGCAGCTTTGTTACGATCCGGATGGTACTGCATTGCGAGTTTGCGGTACGAGCTCTTGATTTGGTCTTTAGTAGCGTCTTTGGGGACGCCAAGAACCTCGTAGTAGTCTCTTTTTTCTGACGACAATTGTTACCTCTCACTCAGTCTTTCTTCTGTGAGGAATCTTGATCTACCTTGTATTCAGCATCCACGACTTTCTGTTCGCCAGAGTCTGCGGACTGGGACGTCGTTCCTGCGCCAGACGAAGCAGAAGACGCTTGAGAAGCGGCGGCAGCTTGCTGATAGGCAACGGTTCCAATCTCCTTGAGCACATTACTCAAGGCCTCGCTCTTTTGCTTGATGAGTTCAATGTCAGACCCAGCAATAACCTCTTTCAGTTCCTTGGATGCGTTGTCCAGCTTTGTAAGTAGGTCAGCCGGAATCTTGTCTTTCAGATCTGATTTAGTCTTCTCCGTCGTATACACGAGACTATCTGCTTGATTCCTAATTTCAGCCTCTTCGCGTTTCTTCTTGTCGACTTCGGCGTACTCTTCAGCCTCCTTGACCATTCGTTCCTTTTCTTTGTCGGAGAGCTTCGTCGATGCAGTAATGGCGATGCCAGCCTGTTTACCCGTGGCC
>DATNHH010000180.1:0-3876 GCA_035605055.1 Nitrososphaerales archaeon | reverse complement strand
CTCGAGGTTGCGGTGGTGATCGGGGCTCATCCCTTTGAAATGATAGCTGCGTCCACAACTCTTCCCTACGGAACGGATCATTTTGAGCTCGCTGGCGCTCTCGCCGGTGAACCGGTGGAGACAGTAAAGTGCGAAACGATTGATGTCAACGTCCCGGCCAACGCAGAGATCGTTCTTGAAGGCGAGGTTTTGGCAAACATCAGAGAGGAAGAGGGGCCGTATGGCGACGTGTTTCAATTCTACATCCCGCAGACGAAAAATCATGTCTTCAGGCTGAAGGCGATAACCCACCGAAACAACGCAATCTATCACACAATTCAGGCTGGGAGCAAGGAAGACATTCACCTCCTCGCTATATCGAGGGAGGCAAAGGTCTACCGAGCTTTGAATTATGCGGGTTACGACGTTAGATCAGTTTCCAACACGCCTTCATTATTGTCGTGCGTTGTTTCTATCAAGAAGAAATTCGAGGGCGAACCGAAGAATGCCGCCATGTGCGCATTTGGCGCCTATTCTTGGCTAAAATACTGCGTCGTTGTGGATGATGATGTGGATGTCTACGATGTAAACGATGTCTGGTGGGCAACGGTAACGAGAAGTAGGCCCGACAAGGGAATCTTCATTGTGTCAGAAGCTCAAGGATTCCCGAGGGACCTCCATCACTTACACCAATCTAAAGTTGGGATCGACGCAACCGCCCCGATGGATGCAGCGGAAGAAAAGGTTCGAAAGTTTGTTCCAGGACAAGACGAAATCGATTTGAAAGAATACGTTTCAGATGGAAAATCGAAAATTTTGGGGAGATAATTGGAAAGTCCAAGATATAACACCAAGTACCGGCTTGGCATTATAGTCCCTTCTCTAAACGTTACGATAGAACCGGAATTCAATGCCGTCGCCCCCGAAGATCTCTCAATTCATGCAACAAGACTCTTGCTAAGAAGGGGGTCAGGCAAAGATCTCGTTAACATGGCAAAAGACACTGAGAATGCTTGCAAGATGCTCGACTCCGCGGAAGTCGATGCGATACTCTATGCTTGCACCACTGGCAGTCTCATCGGAGGGAAGATATGGGAGAAACAATTAGAGCAACGAATGAAGGAGAGCAGTTCGGTTCCTGTGATCACAACCGCAGCTGCGGTGCTCGACGCATTAACGACATTGAAACTTCGAAAGGTGGCTGTCGGGACGCCCTATGCGAAGGAGCTTAACAATGCAGAATTGCGGTTTCTAGAAGAAAACGGATTCGAGGTTACGAAAATCGAGGGTCTTGGCTACACAAAGGGAGCACCGCTTCATGCTGAGCTGCCAGAGACGACAGTGAAATTGGCACGTGCTGTAGACAGTCCAGATGCTGAGGGAATTTTCTTGAGCTGCACTGACCTAAAGACTATGACAGTAATTCAACGAATCGAGAAGGAACTGGGGAAACCTGTCGTCACGAGCAACGCCGCTAGTCTTTGGCTGTCGCTTAAAGCTATGAAGAGGAACGGTAGGCTGAATGGATACGGAACTCTTCTCGCAAAACACTAGTCAACGTTACTTTCACTTAGCAGTAGCAATTTCTTTTGCCAGTTTTGTCTTGTCTTTCGTGTATTCTCTGTATTTCTTGATGTAGTAGGAGTCGCCCATCCTTGATCTTGTGATGAAATTCAGCACCTCAAGCAAAGCACCATGTACTTTTGCTGGTATCGCATCGACGCCCGGATCTGCAAACCCTGATGCGGGGTCGATGAATCCGACATCCGCAGCTTTCCTGATCATTCTTACTTCAGTTGCACCATCATGCAATAGCTCCGGGACCTTGAAATGAAATGCCAAAAGAGACTCGATTGCTGACGCTCCCCAATTTGACGTTCCGGTTACTATCAGGGCGTCTGCTGCAACCGAAGAAGCGACACCTTGATGACAAGGACAGCCGCAATCAGATCCGGTAGGAAGGATTTTTCTGACAGTTTCCTCGATGCAGCCCATTCCAATCTCGTTTCCAGCATCCCCGATTCCTACGGTCAAAATTCCCGATTTTTTTGCTTCCTCGACAAGCCTGTCAACTTTCGCCGAAAGTGCTGAAACATCCACACCGACTCCACTGTGGAAAACTCCTGACCTGTTTGGTGATGCTTTCTCTATTGAGATGATGCTAAAAGGAGAGGTCTTCGAAATGAGATCTTCCGACTCTTTCGATGCTTTCGAAACATCTGTTGTGAAACCGACGACGACGCCTGTGCGCCTGTTGACCTGCGACTTCCCCGCAGTTTGAATATCGCCGATTCTGAACCCGGCAGCCTCGAGAAGCAATTTGGTTTTTTGAACTGCCTTCTTCTCTGTAACTATGACCGGTGTTGCATCGAAAGCAAGATTTAGGGACCTAGCCAGCGTGACGGCTCCAACAGGACCATCAGTCTCGGCTTCTAACCAAGGAGGAACGATAAATCCAGTTGTAATCATGACAGTTTTCTTAACTTCTTTTGCAGAAGATTGCAGGATCTTTTCAGTTGCATCAAAACAAAGAGGCCTGCCAAATTTTCCTCTGGCGGCTTCATACAAATCCAAGACAACAGGTCGCGATGCGAGAGATGAGCCTGAAAAAACAGGGACTGTTATGAGGCGATCTATTATTTCCGATAGATTGAGCGAATCCTGGTTTAGCATTTTTGTCAGCCTGAATTCGGTGGATGCCAGTTGGTCAAATTAAGATTTTGATATCCAAAGCAAATGTGAAGTCATCAGAACTCGCTCAGGGATCGCAATCCCCCCACGGGCGAAAAGAACTTTCAGCAGATTAGAGTAAAACGCGGTAGTTTTTTCGAGCATTTAAGCAGAGAGACATCTTTTACATGCGAAAAAATCTGTGCATTGTTTCAAAAGCATCTTTAACGTTACAAAGGAAATTATCAAAGTTGGTGATCATCCTCGTTTCTTAAATAGCTCAATCAACGAATTATTGCAAAATGTCCTATTCACATGCAATCGATTCCCTCAGAGTCTCTGACTTTGTTGAACCTGTTTCGATGTTTAGTCCATCTGACACAGTTTCACATTTGATTGGAACTTTGAAGAACTCCAAAGGATACGAGGGATTCGTTGAAGAAAATAGTCGGACTTGTACGATAACTCTACGTGAAATTCTCGGTGTTGAAAACGCAGACACAACTAAGGTCTCTGCACTGATGCTTCCAGTTCCGAGATTGAACGCTGGTGATTCAATTGTATTTGCAGCAAAATTGATGTTTGAGAATAAGTTAAGAGCCCTACCCGTATACGAGAATGGCAAACTACAGGGAAAGGTCACTTCTCCGTCGATTGTCAAGAGGTTGATAGAAGCGAATCCTCCCAAAGAGACTCTTCCAAAGATCATGACTGCAGATCCTATTTGTCTTGTAGATTCTGATTCGACATCCAAGGCAAGGAGCATGATGATGAGAAGAAAGATTGACCAACTTCCGATTCTCAAAGCTGGTGAGTTAGCTGGCGTAATAACTTCGGTCGACATTGTCTTCAGTTTCCTATCTGCGCCGCTCGATAGAGATTCGAAGGGAGGGCGCGAAGACAGCCGATTCAGCGCCCCGGTGTCAAGTCTTGCGTCTGTGGAAACTACATCTAACGACGTTAAAGATTCACTTTCAAGGGTCGCTCAAGAGATGCTGAGGATGTCAACTAACTATTCAGTAATAACGAGTAATGGATCTGTAAAAGGAATAGTTACTTTTAGAGACTTTTTGAAATTGTTGCCAATTGCTGGCGTAAATGAGGACGTTCCAGTTTCAATTATCGGACTGCCAGATAACCCTCTCGAGGCTGAACTTGTAACTTCGAAATTCACTGCTTCGGTGCGTCTGCTACAGAAGATGGATCCCACTGTGAGCGGGGTTAGAG
>DATNHH010000179.1:0-5179 GCA_035605055.1 Nitrososphaerales archaeon | reverse complement strand
GAATAGTAAGTGCAAGATTAGGTTCTTTGGTGGGCAATTGCCCGTTGCCCAGTCGGACGTTGAAGAGTTTGTCGAAAAGATCGCAAACATCGCACAGCTTCGAGAAAAGTCCTCCTCCACCCGAGAGATCACGGCGTGATGAGACTTTTTGAAACGTAGGCTCCGTCATTTTTGTACCCGCGGTTCCTGTAATACTCCTTGGTTCCGAGCGCAGATATCACGAGTATTTTCGAGCGAGAATATTCCTTTGAGACTCTTTCAGCCTCACGCAAAAGCTTGGTCCCCAGGCCGCGGTGCTGCGACTGGTTGGGATCTGGTTTCGACTCACCGATTGGTACGACCGGTCCATAAACGTGAAGCTCTCTGACAAGCGAAGTATTCTGCTCTTTGATCTCAGATCTGTACGCTCTGCCCGAGGGAATCCGGAGCCTTAGAAATCCGTGCAGCGTGCTTCCTTCCTCGAAGGATAGGAAAATTTCCTCCCCTCCAGAAGCGTGATAGTCTACCCTCCTTAGCTCGAGCTTTCCACCGTAAAGCGTGGAACGGTGACCTGCTTCTCTGCATCTTATGCAGTGGCATTCAAGGTTTCTTCTTTCCATCTCCTCCAGAATGATCTGGCGCAAGTTACCGGCCTTCTCCCCTTGAGCAATCTCATCCCTTGGAATCTCCCGTTGAATTCTCATGATTCTGACCCAAGGCGGTACGCGTGCCTTAAATCGACACAGGATTTCCTTCAGTTCCTCCAAGGTATACGGAGTATAGCGGCCCATCTTGTACTGCTGGTAGAGAGCGGTTCCTTCAACCACCAGAGTTGGATAAATCTTGAGCATGTCGGGCATGAAGTTCTCGTCTTCAAATAACGAATTCAAATCCTGAAGATCCTTTTCGGGAGTTGAGAGAGGCAGACCGGGCATCATGTGTGCGACTACCTTTAGGGCAGCATCTCTTGAGACCTGAAAAGCGCTCACGGTGTCAGAGAGAGTATGTCCGCGGTTTGTATTTTCCAGTACTTTATCTTGGAGTGATTGCACTCCGATTTCAACTCGAGTTGTCCCGTAAGAGAGGAGCAGATCGACATGTTCGATCTGGCACCAGTCTGGTTTCGTTTCGATCGTCAATCCGACACACCGATGGCTAGAAGATTCGTTTAGTTGCTTTGATTCTTGGAGCGAGTTTCCCTCAACGGAGTTTAGAGCATCGTAACAACCCTTCACGAAAGACTCTTGGTAATCCCCAGGCATAGCCAGTATAGTTCCGCCAAGCAAAATCAGCTCAACTTTACTGGTGTCATGACCGTTTTCCTCAAGAAACTTGATTGTATCGTGCACCTGTCTTCGTGGGTCAAATTCCCTCGCGATCCCGTAAGCTGCTGCGGGAGAGTTTCTTGTATAACTCTGTGGGGTCCCAAATCTCACACCCCCCGGGCAAAAGGTACACGTTCCATGTGGACAATCGAACGGCATCGTAATTGCCGTGACTACAGCTATACCTGAAACTGTTCTGATTGATTTCCTCCGGAGGAGTGGCTCGAGACGCTTCCTTGCTTCCGTACCTACGTAAACAAGTACTTCGGAATTTTTAGGGACAGAGTCCAGTGAAAACTCTCGGCATGCGTCGAGTTTAATACGCCAGAACTGTTTTTCATCCAGTTTCTCAAGAGATTCGAGAATCCCAGCTATTTTTCTTAAAGCGAGTTCCCTGTTATCAGAGCTGCTGGCAATCTCCTGCAAAAAAGGTCAGCCGCATATTGTTTCTAAGGAATATCAAGCTTATACCTGTAATCAATCGAATTGGACAGTGTGAAATCTCCTGCACCGAGGAAGTTGAAAAAGCTCGTCATTCTCGCAGTAATCTTGATCTTCTTAATTTCGATTTCAGCCTGGACAGCTCTTTCGCCTCAGGTACTTTCGGTGCAGAATGATTCGCAGATTGCGGGCTCTCTATTCCAATTTGCAAAGGCAGAGCAACTGGTAAACTTCACCGACGGTGAGGGATCGTACACATTCCTTTTCGGGGCGGATTACAATGACTCGGCTGCTCCCGGAGTCCCCACAATCGTTGAGGTTTTCGCTTCGCTTGTGAAAGAAAGCATAGGATCTGGATTTCTGAGAGGAATTGGATTGCAGATGGTTCATTCTACCGTTCTAATAGATGGAGTCGGAGAATCGGGATTTGTTTCGAGGACAACGACGAGCGACAGTATACTGGTTGAACGATTATCACAGCTCGAGATAAATCAAACCAGCGGCACTCACATGATTTCAATTCACATGATAGTTTCAACGGTCGACGTAAACTACATAGGTTATCTTTCAGGAACCGAGCAAGTAGTCAACCTGAATGGCACGTTTTCGATTTCCTAAGGCGTGGTATCACTAATGAGCGGACCTGATCTAAAGATTCGAAATTCTGCCAGCGTTCCTCCCGAGGAGTGTGTGTTTTGCAGGATAGTTGCTCATAAACTTCCGGCTTCTATCGTCTTTGAGAACGAGAACTACATCGCGTTTATGGATCGAGCACCGTTTAACGAAGGACACACGCTAGTTTGCCCCAAAAAACACGGAGAAACAGTGTGGGACATGGCCGAATCCGAAATCGGAGGGCTTTTCGCTCTCGCTGCGAGGATTTCAAAAGCAGTTATGAAGTCAACCGGATCAGATGGGTTTCGCTTCGTTCAAAACAATGGAGAAGCTGCAAATCAGATGGTCGCGCATGTCCATGTTCACATAATTCCTGTGCGGCTCTCGGATAAGGGACGGTGGATGGACCGGAAGAATTTCTCTCCAGAACAGCTGGAGGAAACTGCTCGTAAAATAAGAAGCGCAGTAGAGAATTAATTTGTCGAATGTTCCAAATTATTTGGGAAATTTCATCCTGTGCCCTGAGGATGTTCTCATTTAGAAAAAGCACCCTATTAACCTATAAGACCTCCATTTGCTGTTAATATAGCACCATTGATCAGGGAGGATTCGTCGCTTGCGAGAAAAGCAACGACCTTGGCGACTTCATTAGCGGTTCCCAAGCGGCCCTGGGGCAGCATTACTTCCTTCACAAATTCAAGAGTCTTCGAATCTTGGAATCGATGGAGAAGGGGTGTATCGATCGGACCGGGGGCAACGCAGTTTATCCTCAGACCAGTTTTTGCCCAATTTTTCGACATTGCTTTGGTTAGGGCAATTATGGCTCCCTTCGAAGCAGAGTAAGCATCAACCCCAGCAATCGGCTGAAGTCCCAAGTCAGAGCTGAGATTAATAACAGCGCCTTTTTGGGAAGTTTTCAAGAGCAATGGTATTCCGTATTTACATACGAGGAAAGTAGACTTTACATTTGTGTCCATGACGAGGTCGTAACTTTCCTCGGAAAGATCAAGCACAGTTCCTCTCATCTCAATGCCCGCACAGTTTACGATTACATGGAGGTCGTGCAAGGTAGCTTCAACCTCGCGAATTAAACTCTGAACTTCTGAAGCTATTCTGAGGTCTGCGCCAAATTTCAGGCTTATATCCATCTGCGATTTGGTTTTGGAGAAAGTTCTGTCGACACGGACAACTTTAGCTCGGTAGGACTCAAGCAAATTGGCCGTTGATAGTCCGATTCCAGAGGCAGCACCCGTTACAAGTACGATCTTTCCTGAGATAGAATTGTAGGATGACAAGCCTTCGTGACTCCTTACTTCGAAACTAGCGGCTACCTTTGCCCCAAGTATTCATACAGTCAAGGCACAGATAGCCTTGATTCCCGGATTCATCGACCATGATGTCGATCTCGTCCGAACCACATTTTGGACAGATGTCTTGCAATCGAATTTCCACCTATTTTCATTTACATTGGAAAATATTTCCGTCATTAGTCTTTAGCGTTGATTTTCAGACCAGCTGATTTAGCCAGCCTTCGGTGTTCCTTACTAGATATCCACGGAACTTCGAGATAATCGAAGATCTCCACTTCGGTCATTCCAATCCTCCGTGCTTCTTTAACTCCGACCGAATATGCTTCGATTTCCGTAGGCCGATCCACGTAAGCGAATTGAGGATCGAAGAGATTCTTTCCTTGTTTGAACTGTCTGACATGAACCAATTCATGAATAACGTCCAAGTACACACACCATTCATCGCCGTCGTTCAAGTAATACTGACTTGCAAAAATGTGACCATCTTCATCGGAAACGCCCATGAAACCCTCCTTCGGAAAGACTTCGACTTTAACTTCGCTCAGCTCGCGGAGAGCGTTTCCTCCGAAAATATTATTCACGGCAAGCAGATCTTCGAACCCCTCGAAAATATCTCTGAAGAGATAAGTTCCACTCGAGATATTTTTTGCAATTTTTATCTTCGGGCTGATATCGTACTTTCTTTCCTTGCCGTGTGCGTTCAAGTAGATTTTGGTAAAGGGTCTGATTTAATCTAGAAAAGTAATTTGGTTGAAGCGCGAAAAACTCAGGTAACTGTTATAACTCATTTCGTCACGGTTTTTACTGAATCGGCCGGAATGACAGAAACCGAGAACGATATTCAATCCGGGAAAAACGGATTCAAGTTTGTTCGAAGGGATCCGCTCGTAATTTTGGGTCTGGTTTTCCTAGTTTCTGGAATAGTTCTCACGACCTATGGCTTGATCCCATTGAGCGAACCAAATTACTTGCAAGCAGCCAGCGGCCCTCTTCCAGTAACAGATTCTGCCGGAAATTTTATTCCAGACCCTGAACAATATTACCAAACCCATTACAATGGTACAGGTTCTTTGGATCGAACGATTTGTTCGCCAAGTACAAATGGATGGTACTGCTACGGTTATCAATTTCTGGGTACTAAGATAGTTTACAGCATCGCTTCACGAGAATATGGGTTTGGTCTGATGGTCGTCGGAGTGCTTGGGATCTACGGCGGAAACCGGCTCGCCCCATTCAAATCGAAACCTAAACACGAACGACCAATTACAATCAGAATAGACGAGGATATCTGCGTCGCAAATGGCGTTTGTGTCAGTCTAACTCCGAATGTCTTTCAATTGAAGAAACAGGAAACTCCAACGATTTTCGCGCCCCTCGCGTACATTGTGGATCCTTATGGGGCGGATAACGACTCAATAATTCAAGCTGCAGAAATGTGCCCGACTGGAGCCATAATCATAGAAGACGCGGAAACTGGCGAGAGAATCCACCCTCCTTATCCGAAAAATT
>DATNHH010000178.1:0-3797 GCA_035605055.1 Nitrososphaerales archaeon | reverse complement strand
CTTCGAGCCGTAATTTGTGAATCCGAACTGATAGCAAAGCCCGAAGATCGGTTCTATCGACCCTATCTTCTCAAGCTCTTCGTTGGTCGACCTGCCCAGTTCGACTTTGCCCTCCCCATACCAGATCTCTTCTCCGAGCTGACCGTTACCTTTCTGGATTTCAGTTAGCTCATTCACAGAATTCTGTCCTGGAGTGTTCGCGGGAAAGTACCGCAACCCGTAAACCGAGGGAGAAGAAACAAGATCCTGCGGAGTGCCTCTTCTTTTGATCTCTAGGCTCACAGAAAGAAGCCTTGAGCCGTGTCTGGCGCAGTACCCGGAAAGCTTGACTCCCGGACCGTAATAGGGAACTTTAGGAATGTATTTGTGCAGTCTTGTCATGTGGATGTCATCAGCGAGTTTCTTGGAATATCCAAGAGACCAACCGCGGACGAGAGACCAATCGCGATCAACCCACATGAACGGATAATACACTCCGGGGTTACCCTTGTAGCTGCATTTTATCCCCACCGCGGCTTCGCCATATGTTGCCAGAGCCGGATCATTGTAGGGTGCTTCCATGTCATTCTCGCTAACGGTGCAGACAAAATCACTGACGTAAGCAACGGCAGATCCGTCCGACACTTTCAGCTGGTTCGGAAGAAAATACTGAAGTTTTTCAGGATCGCCTTTGAAATAAACTGTGATAAAATCAGCTCCGTAATGGTACGGCGGCGCTTGAACAACCGATGACTTGCCCGATGGTGTTATGAAATGGAAGTAGGAGTTCATGAATCTGTGACAGTAGTTGAGAGTTAATATTGATTCCCCGGCTCGATTTACCTTAAGAAATTTCTTGACTCTCCGTATTCCCGACAAACAATAAATTACTTAACAGTGCCATCTTCTTTCATGCTCGAACTGGGAAAATCAGCTCCAAATTTTGAAGGACTCAAAGCGACAGACGGAAAGACGTATTCTTTAAGCTCGTTTGAGAAAAATTCCGCTCTCGTAGTTATTTTCTCGTGCAATCATTGTCCCTACGTAGTTGCATATGAGGACAGAATGGTTGCGATCCAGAAAGACTATTCTTCGAAGGGAGTTCAGATCATTGCAATCAACTCAAACGACGAGAAGGCTTACCCCGAGGATAGTTTTCCTAACATGGTGAAGAGGGCAAAGGACAGGCGTTTTAATTTCGTGTACGCGCGTGATACGGATCAAAGCGTAGTCGACGCGTATGGAGCAGTTTGTACGCCACATGTTTTTGCGTTTGGCAACGACAGAAAACTCGCGTACAGAGGCAGGATTGACGACTCCAAGGATAGCTCGAAAGTAAGTTCCAATGATTTGCGAAACGCACTGGACGACCTGCTTTCAGGAAAAAAGGTCAGAGTTCCAGACACGAGACCTTTTGGTTGCAGCATAAAACTGATCAGTACACTATGATTTCTGAAACGAGACAGTCAGATCCACATTAATCGGTGCGAGTGTCATAGGGGAAATGAGATTCGGAGCAGTTATCGACGATATTTCACCGACGGATTCTCTGCAGAGAGGAATTAGAGCAGAACGTCTAGGCTTTGATTCCTTGTGGTTTTCAGACCACCTGATGGACACCGGAGGAATCAGGATTGATCCTTGGACGACGATGGGAGCAATATCTGCGAGTACGAAAAAAATTGAAATGTGCTGCGCGGTCAGTGATGTTCAGCGTATTCACCCCGCGAAACTGGCGCATATGGTCGCAACGCTCGATGACTTGAGCAAGGGAAGGACATTGCTAGGCGTTGGGGCGGGAGAGGCGATGAACCTCGTCCCTTTTGGCATCGAATTTGATTCTCCAAAGGATCGCGTCGAGCGACTTGGAGAAGCGGTTCAGGTGGCAAAGCTGCTCTGGTCATCAAGCTCTAAAAATCCGGTCTCATTCCAAGGCAGATTCTTTTCACTGGAGGATGCGTGGCTCGACATTCCAATTAGCTCTGGGATCCCAAAAGTAATCGTGGGAGCTCTCGGCGGGCGTTCTGCGCTTGAGGTTGCCGGCAAATATGGCGATGGTTGGGTCTCGTGGCTAAACAGTCCGGAGACCTTCAGGAAGAAACTTGAAATTGCTAGATCCTCGGCGACGACGACTGGAATGTCAACTGATAATTTTAGAGCGTGCGTCTGGGTCTATACAATTCTAACTTCGGACAGTACCCTGATAAGAAAAGCTTTGAATCGAGCGAAGCGCGGATTACTTGCAGAAGGCCAGACGCTCAAAATGATGGGATTTGATCGCCCGAAAGAGTTGGGAAAGACTTACCAGAACATGCTACTTTCGGAAGAGGGTGCGAAAAAGATTCCATCGGTTCAGGATAGCGTGCCAGATGACATCGTTCTCCAGATAGTCGCCGCCGGAGATTCATCCCAGATTATCGAGAGGATCGAAGAATTCGGCAAAGCTGGAGCTACTGAGGCGCTTATCCACTTTGTGGGCGACGACAAGAATCAGATGGAAGACTTTTCAAAAGAAGTGCTGAACCACTTTCATTCGAAGTAGTTCATAATTTACGATCGCATCATTTTCTAATACAGAGTCGCAAAGTACTCAGGCCCTACTCCACCGGGGCCGGCGGGATTTAGTGACGGATTGTAGTAAAACCCATGAACGTTTGATGTCATCGTGATAAAGTTGATCGTGTTGAACGTCCAGAGGTACATCGCCATGCTGTTTGCGAGTTGATTCATCTGATTGCTAATTTCGATCAGTCCAGTTGTATTGCCCGCAGAATTAGCCGAGACTGCCTCTTGGAAGAGGACGCTCATCTGGGTAACATTCCAACCATCGGGATTTGTGTAAGACTGACCCGGAGCGAACATAGGGCCCAGGAAGTCTAGGACCCACGGGTAGTCTTGTTCGTAGCCTAGCGAGTACATGTAAAAGTACGTGGGCGTAGTGAATGCTTCCGTCGTCAGCTCGCCAAGAGGAATCGGCACGACCTCAACCGTCAATCCCATGTTGTACGTTGAACTGATGTTGTTAATCGTAGTTGCAATCTGCTGGAATATTGCCTGATCTACAGTGTCGCCCGTCTGGAAATAAAGTGAGATCGACTGCGCAACGGGTTTAGAGCACTGGTGATTAGAACCGAGACTTGGACATCCGAAGGTGTTGTTGAATAATCCCGCAGATGCCGCAGAGCCATTTGTGAAGGTGAACTTTGTTAGAGGACTGGACATAGCCTGAAGCAGGAGTTGAGCAGCCATGTCAGGGTTGAAGCTGTATGCTGGCGTGATTGAAGAATTGAATGCGCCGGCTGGTGGAATACCGGGTGGTACGACGTTAAGTGCGACAGGCGCAAGCTTGTTCCCCACGCTGATTCCAATGTCGGTCATGTTTACCGAGTCGGCAAAAGCTAGTCTGAATCGCAGGTCGGCAAATGGTTGGAAAGTATAGAACGTGCCGGTCTGAGAGTTCGTTACATTTGTTCCGAACGGATCAAACAGGGTGCCGTAAAAATCGTACGGTCCGTAGATTGACACGCTGGGGATAATGGAAGTAAGCGAGTTGGAGTTCAGCCAGGAGTTTCGATCAGCAACGTCGTAGAGGTTGGAATCGGCCACGTCAATCGCCATCGCTTCTCCGGATGAAGCTGCATTCTTGAGATCTATCTCCCTAGTAGTCTGACTGGGAACGTACTTGAACTCAACAGTCGAGATTTTTGGAGTTATTCGCGAACCGCCTGCAAACTGGTACGGGCCACCCCAGTAGTGAGGATTACTTTCCAAAATCACGTTGTTAGAAGACTGGCTGAAGCTCTGAAGGATGTACGGAC
>DATNHH010000177.1:0-2473 GCA_035605055.1 Nitrososphaerales archaeon | reverse complement strand
TCAACTTCGAGATGTCAGCTATTGGCAGACATACCACTCGTTCTCGAAAGAGACGATCCGGATCGAGCAGAGATTGGGAAACTGCTCTATGATTTGTATTCTTCTATCTTGAGGAAATCTGAAAATGTTGCCGCAAGATTTCCCGTCTTTTCTCCACAGAATGAATATAGTCGAGACAACCTACTTCTGTACCTTGCCCTAAGAGAACACGATCTGTCGGATCTTCAAATATCACTTTCGAACTTGGGGCTCTCTTCTCTCGGAAGGCTAGAGGGGGATACCATGCTAAACATTGAAAAGGTGCTTGGATTCTTGGGGCTCACACCAGTCAGAACATCTCTCCGCAAACCAACTTTTTCTTTCGCCAACTCTCTCCTCGAAGAGCGAAGCAAGCAGCTTCTTGGTAGACCTCGCGAGGGAAGGAAAACTCGAATAATGGTAACCCTTGATTCTCCCTATATCTACCAGCCTGAACTACTGGAACAGTTGTTGTTATCAGGCATGGATATTGCCCGCATCAACTGCGCCCATGATTCAGAAACGGAATGGTTGATGCTGATCAACGCGATCAGAACAGCCGAGGACAGATTGGTCGAACGAGGTAAGGGGATCGGAAGGACGTGCAGAATATTGATGGATGTTGCAGGTCCCAAGATTCGAACCGGTTCTTTGACACTTGAAGTGCGACCGTTGAAACTCTCCGCTCCAAAAGACTTTGCAGGGAATACATCCAGACTACTCGAGGGGTTGCTTGACTGTGACGCAAACCTGACTGAAAAACAAAGCCTGACTGGAATGATGCCTGGATTCACGATCGCCCTAAAGGACAGCACAAGCTTAGCTAATTTGAGTGTGGGAGAAAGACTGCGATTTAACGATGCGCGAGATCGTCAGAGATTCTTATTTGTCCTTCAGAAGCTTACTTCCACTAAAGTGAGAGTCGGCCTCGCGAGGACAGCTTATCTGGAGGAGGGAATGAGAATCGACTCTGAAAATGGGACGAAACTAATTGTCGGGGCAATTAAGCCACAACCCGTAGAGATCCTGGTAAAGGCTGGAGACTTACTTCGGTTGTATCGAGACCCAAAGCGGCTTGGCGCGCCTGCTTCGAGAGAAGAGCCAGCAGGAATCAGCTGTACTCTTCCCAGAGCGCTCGAGTTCGTCAAAACCGGTGAAAGAGTTTTCATCGATGATGGAAAGATTGGTTCCATCATAAGGAAAATAAGTTCAGATTTCTTGGAACTTGAAATTCTCTCTCCTACCGAAGGTACTGCCTCCATAAAGCCCGAGAAGGGTTTGAACTTTCCCGATTCAGCTATCAGCATACCGGCGCTGACCAATGAAGACGAGAATAACTTAGATTTCATCACATCTCATGCTACAGCAGTCGGTCTATCTTTCGTCCACCGCGCAAAGGACCTACAAGCTCTTCACGATGCTTTGACGAAACTTGGACACGGAGATTTCGGGATCATTGCGAAAATAGAAACGGCAGAAGCTGTTCACATGCTCGGAGAGATTTTGCTTGCCGGTTTGAACCTACCCAAGTTCGGAATTTTGATTGCCCGGGGGGATCTGGCAGTTGAAGTCGGGTTTGAGAATCTGGCGTTTGTTCAAGAAGACATTCTCTGCATGTGCGAGGCTGCCCACGTACCAGTGGTTTTCGCCACTCAGGTTTTGGAAACATTGGCAAGAAGTGGATTGCCTTCTAGGGCCGAGATAACCGATGCTGCAATGGGAATACGGGCAGAGTGTGTTATGCTAAACAAGGGGCCCCACATCCTCGACGCCACGAGAACACTAGCTAATCTGCTTGCGACAGAGGAAAGGCATCAAATGAAGAAACGACAGATCTTCAGAGAATTTACAGAGCAGCGCGGAATATTTGACCTGCAACCGATTATTCCCTAGAAGAAAGAGTAAGGACTAGACGTTTCCGTCGGAGTGCCTGACGGTCTTGAACGACATTTTTTCCCTGTCAGGTTTGAAATCGTGCTTTGACGCGATTCGCTTGACCCAGGTATCAATCTCTGCAAATACCTTCGAGAGGTCATAGCCAGACGCTTCATAGCTCTCATGCCATTTCGTACTATCGATGAAGACCTGGACTTGATGCAGCATCGTATTTGAATTAATTTCTTTGTTCTTGATTACTGCTCTAACCCCGCTCACACTTGGATCCATCCTCTGTAGCAAACGCACTGAAGCAGTGAACTTCGACGTTACAAGTTCAGCTTCGAGAGGGTTGTCAGGCAGTCCGATAATTGAAACTGGGACGTCATCATTTACTCCAGCTATCGGCAACAATTTCAGAAAGTCTCTAAAAGTAACTATGCCTTTTACGGATCCATTGCTCAATATTACGGAGTAGTTAGTTGACATCCTCAACATCTCTTGAGCGACCCCTGAAAGTGAATCTTTAACATCGTTAGATGTAGTTTCCACAGACGCAAGACTTGACACCGGGGCGCTA
>DATNHH010000176.1:0-3746 GCA_035605055.1 Nitrososphaerales archaeon | reverse complement strand
CTTCAGTGGACGAAATTATTTGGGGCAAATGAAATAATTGCAATTGACGCCGAGGAAGGCAAGCTCCAACTTGCAAAAGAGAAAGGAGCAACTCTGGCAATAAATGCAAAGGACTTTCCCGACCCGGTCAAAAAAGTGAAGGAGCTCTCGGATGGGGGCGTCGATATTGCCTTTGAAGTGATAGGTCGCGTGGATACTACCCGTCGGACAATCGAGTGCGTAAGAAAGGGCGGCAAAGCCGTTCTAGTGGGAATGTGTTTTGAGAACTGGCCGATGAACACCGTGAACGATCTTCAGGTCCCGGAGGTCAAGGTCATGAGCCCGCAAGACCATCTCATGTCCGAGATACCGCAGGTACTGAAATTCATTGAAACCGGTCGCTACGATTTCAAAAATGTTGTTACTCACAGATTGCCCTTGGAAGATGTGAACAAGGGTATCGAGATCCTGGACAAGAGGATAGGAAATCCCGGCAGAGTCGTTCTAGAGCCCTGATCCTGGGATGAATAGCTGAATGTAAATTTTCTGACCCTAGATTTAGGAAGTAATCTGAGGAAATCTATGACATTGAATAACTAGGTATACTTATAGCCTAGTAATAGTAATAGTAATTATGTGAGCGGCTCCTCAACTGTAAAGGTAACCAGAAATCGGCAGGTTACCATTCCAGCCCATCTCGCCAATACCGCAGGGATTAGAGAAGGAGACATCCTGGATGTCAGACTAGAAGATCAGAAAATCATTCTCAAGAAGTCCAAACAACAGAAGCTGCCCAGCTTCAAAATCGGGAGAAAACTGAAAGAAAGCGATATCGAGCTCTTGATTGAAAGCTCGCTCGAAGAGATCGTTGGCAGTTGAGTTCGGTAACTTCAAATCAAGAAGTCGTCGTCGACACGAACGTATACATTCACGCTGTCATTCAAGATTCGGCCAAACACCGGGAGGCGCGGAACTTGATCGGATCATTTTCCAAGATCCATCTCCCAATAATTGTAATTTATGAAATTGTGTGGGCTCTTAGGAAGCTTGGTTTGAATGGAGATAAAATAAATGAAGTTCTAGAATCAATAATAAATGATTCCAGAGTAAAGGTTGTTCCTGATGAAGCTGGAAAGAATTCGCTCCAAGCTATGCATCACATAATCAGCGAGAAAATCGATACTGCTAATTTCAATGACAAGGTAATTCTCGCGACAGCATTGGGTCTTAAACTTCCAATAGTAACATATGATAGAGAATTGAAAAAGGAAGCAAGCGCAAGGGGATTGGAGACAATAACCTCAATTCAGTGAAATCAGGGGCCGTCAAGATCTCTAGGATCGCGTGTGGGGCAAGACTTGATCCAAAGCTAATTTATTAACTGTAATCGACTACGTCCAATCAGAAACCCTTCATGTCCTGGAAGTCTCGCATTGTCCTAGATGAAAAAATTCTGACAGGGAAGCCCGTAATCCGAGGGACGCGAATTTCAGTCGAGCACATCGTAGCCTTATTAGGAGAAGGATGGACTAACGAGCAAATACTGAAAAATTATTCCGTGCTCAAAAAGCAAGACATCGAAGCTGCCCTAAAGTATGCAGCCGAGACTTTGAAGCAGGAAAAGACCTATCTGATACACTAATCTCCCAAGAATAGCTCCTTTCTTTTTATACGAGTTCTCATTGATTCATTAAGAAAAAAATTTTCTGCGTTTCTACACACGTGAGCACTTTTTGGCCGAAGAGGTACCTTCATGCTCTGTAAGTTCAGAAGAGCTTGAAACGAGCTGAACGGAGCTTACACAGCTCAGTTCTAATTGAACGATCAACTAAGAGACACGAGAATCATTTAGAGACAATTGAATAAACCAAGCAACTCATAAAACGGATAACCTCTAAACAATCCTAAGGTGCCGTCAAACTTGGATCGAAGATTGCTCAAAAATAGAACCGGCATCATACACGCCCTCGATGTCGAAGATTTAGAAAACGCGATCAAGATTGCCAAAAATGTCGAACCCTTCGTCGATGCAATCAAATTGTCCTGGCCCTTGATCATGATGAACGGAGCAAAGGCGATCAATCAAGTAAGAAAAGAAATTCGCTTACCCATTATTGCCGACTTCAAAGTGAGCGATATTCCGGAAGTCTCGAGCAAAATAGTGCACTACGCAATCGAGCACGGCTCAGATGGGATAACCTTCCAGGGATTTGTCGGCAAGGATACGATGCAGGAATGCATTCGGGTCGCGCATAAGAGTTCTGCCTGTACGTTCGTGGTTACAGAAATGTCCCATCCAGGCGCCGAACGATTCATGCAACCGGTCGGAGATAAAATTGCCAAAATGGCAAAGGATCTTGGATCCGACGGAATCGTCGCCCCCGCGACCAGGCCCGAGCGCACGAGTGAATACAGGAAGATAGTTGGCGAGCACGTAATGATAATGTCGCCAGGTGTCGGAGCTCAAGGCGCGAAAGTTGGAGACGCCATAAAAGCAGGCGCGGATTTTGAAGTCATCGGCCGTCGTATTTACCAGGCTCAGGATCCTGGAGATTCTGCGAGGCGCTTCTCCGAAACGATCGCTCAACTGAAAAAGCAGCTACTGCTGGTTCAATCCTAGTCACTTAGTCGCAGAGTTTCACGCGCATTCTCTCCCAGAACCATTCGCTTCGATTCCTCAGAGATTTCCAATTTCTGAAATTCGGATATCCATCTTGTCGGACTCAGGATCGGATATTCGGTTCCAAACATGAATTTATTTGGAATCCTCTTATTCAAGTAATAAACAAGTTCCGAGGAAAACATTTTCGGATACCATCCTGACAAAACGCAATACATGTTGGCTTTGTGAGTCAGCACGGCGAGCATTTCATCCACCCAGGGCCAAGCTACATGGCATCCTACGATTGTTAGATCTGGAAACTCGGCGGCCACCTCGTCAAGCAGCATTGGATTATTTAGGGAGAGTCTGACTCCTCCGCCACCAGGAGCTCCGATTCCGATCGCAGAGTTGCCCCAGTCGACGAATAAAGGAATTCGCAACCTGACGCAGACTTCGTACAACCTGTAAAGGCTTCTGTCATTGGGAGCGACTCCTTGAATCATTGGGGAGAGTTTCAGACCCAGGCACTGAAGATTCCTGACTGTACGTTCAAGTTCCTGCTTTGCTACTTCCGGATTGGAAAGATCTACAGCACAAAGCGAGTACAGTTTTTCTTTTCTATCTTGAGTAATCGCGAGGAGCGCGTCATTTGGCGGAGTTTTTCCCCTCTTCAGATTAGAAGTGTTGACATTGTGAAGGATAAGCTTGTCAACGGCAGCTTCCTGATAATCTGCCAGCATTTTTTCAACGCTAACAGGGGTGATGGAAGTTTTGAAGAATTTGGCACTATACTCGATTAGATCCCCGTAAGGATCGATCAGAAACTCCTTGATCGGTGGATTGACATGGGCATCTATTATCAAAGACGCTTTCTCCTACTGCCTGATTCTTCGATCTTGTGTCCGCATTTAAGATCTCTCCGAACCATGAGCCCCTTTCCCATAAAGAGATAATATCATCGTAGTCAGATGGAATTCAGAAAATCAAAATGAATTTTGATCTCACCCAAGACCAACAGGAGATATTCGATAACTCTCTCAAGCTCGCAAAAAAATATCCTCCAAAGTACTGGCGCGAAAAGGATTCCGCGTCAGAGTTTCCCAAAGAATTCTGGAGCGAAGTTTCCTCCAATGGATTGACTGCGATTCCATTTCCGGTTGAGTAC
>DATNHH010000175.1:0-10166 GCA_035605055.1 Nitrososphaerales archaeon | reverse complement strand
GGAATGTTGTTTCACGAAGAGGGATTGCCGGGTCTCGATGTTCCCGGCATCGATTTCGAGGGGTTAGCAAAAGGATACGGCGTTGAATTCAAGCGGGTCGTAGATCCCGACCAGATAACATCAACCGTGCAGAGCGCAATCCAATCACGCAAGTCATCTCTGATCGAAATCCCAATCGACCGCCACGTCAGTCCGTTACTTTGAGTTCGAGAAAGAGTTATGGAGCTTTCGTGGACCGAAATTTCTGATAGAACTTTTGGAAAAAAATATCCCGTCTCTTTCAGACGTGCTTGACGCCAAGCGGAGGATCAAAGCCTATCTCCCGAGGACTCCTCTGATCAAATACGACAGTCTGGGAGACATTGTGTCGGCGCAGGTCTACGTCAAACATGAAAACCATCTTCCTACGAACGCGTTCAAGGTTCGCGGCGGGATTAACCTGATCTCACGGCTGTCCGACAGTGAGAAATCAAGGGGCGTCATCAGCGCTTCTACGGGTAACCACGCACAATCGATCGCATACGCCTCGCGCATTTTCGGCGCAAAAGCTACAATCATCATGCCCATCAGCGCGAACCCCTTGAAGGTTGAAGCTACGAAAAGACTGGGAGCAAACGTTGTGCAGTTTGGAAAGGACTTTGACGAATCAAGAGAGTACGCGGAGAAAACTGCGAATGAGCAGAATATCAGATACGTCCACTCCGCAAACGAGCCGGAGCTTATCGCGGGAGTTGCGACTCTTTCTCTGGAGATCTTCGAGGATTTGCCTGATGTTGACGCGATCATTCTTCCTGTTGGTGGAGGGAGCATGGCCTCGGGAGCCTGTATTGTTGCGAGCTCAATGAATTCCACGACAAAAGTTATCGGTGTCCAGGCAGCCGCAGCTCCTGCCGCGTATCGTTCATGGAAGGAGGGAAAACTGGTGTCAGACAAGATGGGGACGTTCGCTGAGGGCCTCGCAACCCGAGTCGGGTTCGAGCTCACGCAAGAAATTCTGAGGTCGCATCTGGACGACTTCGTTCTAGTTTCTGATGATGAAATTCGAAGAGCGATACTCCTTCTGATCGAGAAAACTCACAACCTGGTCGAGGCAGCCGGGGCCGCTCCTCTAGCTGCACTCATCAAATCTCAAGAGAAGTTGAAAGGGAAGAAGGTTGCAATCGTGACGAGCGGAGCAAACATTTCCACGGCACAGTTGAAGGAACTTCTTTCCTGAGTTAACTCTAGAGTTAAACTCACAATTGAATCGATATGCAAAGGCTTTCAAGTTGATGCACTTGCTCTAAAACAAAGAGATCAAGTATTAACAACACGTTATTCTTTTAGGCAATAACCGACCAAATTAGCCTGAAGTTGGACTCATCTCAGGACAAGACCGCTCTCGGCCAACAGATCGAGACAAATCTTAACTCGATTGTTGACATTGCTGAGAAATGGCTGTCACGGCTGAGACGACGTCGTAAACAGGTAAAGCTCGCGAGCGCGTTCCTGACTACCCTTCTGGTCCTTGCCGGACTGACTGCAGTATCTGTTGGATATATCGTCGACCAGTATTCTGTGTCCTTTTTCCATGATCATCCAATTCTCATTCTAACATTGCTTGGGACCATCGCTGTAATTGCGATCCTATGCGGCGTCCTGTCTTACTTTGTTCAGGGAAGAAAGCAAGACGCGAGTTTGAACGAGCTTGGAAATCTAATTTCACAGATGAAACAGCGTAATACTGGGAGCTTGACCAGTCCAGATGTACTCTCGATCACAGAAAAAATACTGACTTTGCTACCTGAAGTTGTCAGAAAAAGAAACCAAGATTCGTTTCTCTTTGGAATACTCGCCTTCGTCATCACAATCTTGCCTGCAAAGCTCCCACTCGCTATCTTGATCGGCGTACTAGTGTGGCTCTACTTCAGGTACGAAATGAACAAGGGTTACGACAAAGAGATCTCGAGATTTGACGAGCAAAGAAAACAGTTCGAGCAGCGAAAACAAGAATTCATGGAAACTCTGTGACATCCAATTTGGAAAGACCAGATCTTTACGTCGTAGCAAGATTTCTGGACGTCCTGTACAGGAATGGATCTGCAATGAAGAAGACCAACATCCAGATGCTATTGGGAGTCAATTATCCGCGATTCACTGAATATCTCGAGTGGATGCTTCAACATCAGCTGGTTTTAGAAACCGATGAGGACAAGGTAGACAGGATCGCCCTCTCCCCAAAAGGGATCGAAGCTTATCACAGGTTTGTGGACTGGATAAAGGAAACTCTAGAATCCGCCAAGATCTGAAGATTAGAATTTGCTCATCTTCGGGTGGATGAGTTTGAGGTCTCCCCGATGCTCCTTGAGCTTCTCGTGTGTTCCCTCGATTTCAAGCAACACCAGATATTTCAATCTCCCGAGAACCTTCCCTCTCACCTTCTTGTCGAGCAAGTATACAGTGTCTCCCTCCTTGAGCGGCGCGCGATGAGCTGTCATGTTAGTTTGAACCTTTTTGGGAATTCCTCACGTTCGAGTTTATCCCAGAGGGCGATTGGGGTAGAATTTGTACTTAAGACAAACGTATTCACAATACGTATCGACGGACAGAACTTTCTGTAACCTGAAGCATTTCTTGAAATCCCTTCTCCGACTTGTTTATTGACTCTGAGACACTACTTTCAGTGCAAAACAAATTGCCTCAGATGAAATTCGGAATCCAGCATCCCAACTTTAGTTATGACGGCGAGGGTACTAAAATCATTGACACGCGCTCGACACTTGCCAGGAGTGCCGAGGATCTCGGATTCGATTCATTCTGGGTTATGGATCACTTTCACCAGATAATGAATGTCGGAAAGCAGGAGGAACCAATGTTCGAAGGGTGGACAACGATCTCCGTTCTTGCCGGCTTGACATCCAAAATAAAATTGGGCACTCTGGTCACCGGAAACTCTTACAGGCACCCTTCAGTGCTCGCAAAAATTGGTGCGACTCTGGATATCCTTAGCAAGGGAAGGCTGTTCTTCGGAATCGGCGCAGCGTGGAACGATGTCGAGGCGCGAGCATACGGCATCCCGTTCCCACCGACCAGAGAACGGCTCGCACGGCTTGAGGAAGCAGTTCAGATAGTCAGAAAGATGTGGACTGAAAACCAAGCTAGTTTTGACGGAAAGTACTACAAAGTCGAAAACGCGATTTGCAATCCAAAGCCGATCCAGAAACCAACTCCCAAAATCTTGATCGGGGGCAGCGGAGAAAAATTCCTTCTAAGAACGGTTGCAAGGTATGGAGATGCGTGTAACATATTTGGATCTCCTGAAACCGTCAAGAAAAAATTAACCGTACTTCGAAAACATTGCGAAGAAGCCGGCCGGGACTATGACTCAATACTCAAGACAAAACTATCTCGCGTCCTTATCAGCGAAGACGAAGAGGAGATCGACCGGAAAGTCACCGAAATGTCGAAGATAATGCCGCCCGGAATGTTGCGAGAAGCATTGATCTACGGAACCCCACCTCAGGTTCAGCAGCAAATCAACGAGTTTTCAGATGCCGGAATTCAGTATCTGATCACGAGTTTCAGCGGGCCGAACGAATTGAATTCACTGAGACTTTTCGGAGAAACTGTACTCCCAAAGTTTTGAAAGACTCAATTCCCTAAAAACGAATTCTTATTTTGCAACCGCAGTCTTAACATTATTTTCTCGCAGTATCTTTGCTACGTATTCCTCAAATCTTTTGTCAAAAGTTCCCGCGGTCCTCTCGGGGAGGAGCTTGAATTGTGGATGCGCAGATAATGCAACTAACCAGGCAGACCACTGCAGCCACGTGTCTTCATCTATCCAGTTCTTCACGTAAAGGAGAAAAGCTTCTTCGATGATGCCGTAGCACACGAGCAGATGAGCATAGATGGTCGCCTCATCCTCAGATACGGCCCCTCTCTGTCTCTCGTCAAACAATAGTTTTGCAATCACTGGTTTGTCAACAATTGTTGTGATAAAATCATTGTACCGACCCATGAGACCTTGGTACGATGCCTCCTTGATTGCCTTTTCCTGACTGCGAAATTGCATGACAAAAACAATCAGAGTGACCGTTATCACTAGTGTCTGCACGACCGTGCTTATCACGATCAGAGTAGTGGTATCAACCAAATTTCTCTACCACCAAGATTGATCTCGACAATTAGATGGACATGATTAGCAGTTTTGGATATTAGAAACCCGGATCAGGTCTCTTGGGTCTGGGAAAGTCTATTGTGAAGCTTTTCGAAAAAGAAATAATATTCTTCAGTCTCGTACTTTTTTCGCATCCACATAACAAACGGCTTCAAACTTTCCCACGCCTGCTGGGTTGCGAACATGTCTTCGATCAATTCGGATTCGACGTAATTCTTCTCAACGAGAAGCCCTATCGATTCAAACAACGACGCCATCTGGAGGAACGCGAGCTGCGTTGATTCCGGAAGCTGGGCAAAATCGTCGGGAGATGAGATTTTAGAGTTGAGAACAGTCAACCATGAAGTCTGAGCTTCTAAGCTGTTTGCCTGGTCGTAGATCTTGGTTACAAGATCGACGGTTGCAAGTTCGTGATTTTGTTTGAGCTGTTCGGTGGTAAGCCTAGCCTGCTCTTGGGATGAATTTGCTTGTCTTACGGAGGCTTCAAGCAGCTTCTTGTCATCGCGCAACTGGATTACAACAAAAACAGCACCCAGAATTATCGCGATCGAACTGAGCAGTGAAGCATCGGTAGAAATTTCGCCAAAGATGTCAAGAGGAACGGGGAAGACCATCGGGATTACCTTCGATATCGGTTGTATAATCCTAGCGGGAGATCACTCGAAAAGTTTGGTAATCTGAGATAGGTTTGAGAACTCATAGTCCGGTCTGAACTCATAGAAACCCTCGTCAAACAGCGGTTGCTTCATGCGGTTGATCCATCCCACCTTGAATCCGAAAGCTTTCGCGCCGGCAACGTCCCATGAATTCCCAGACATGTAGAAAATTTTCTCCTTCTCGAAAACTTCCAGTTCATTCATCCCGTGCCGGTAAGCTTTGGGATTTGGCTTGTACGCTTTTGCTCCATCAACGCTGATCACATCCTCCGCAAGAAGTGACAGACCTGCTTTTTCAATCAACTTGTCGAGCATAGGTTGAGTCCCGTTGCTCAGGATTGCGACCCTGACATTGAGTTCGTCCAAGTCGCTCAGAGCTGGTGGCACATCCTTGAAAGTCCTGAGGCTGAGAAATTTTGCATACAATTTCTCGACAGCTGCATCCGTCCGCTTTATCCCCGATTTTTTCAGGGCAAATTCTATAGCATTTCTAGTTAAGATCTCAAAATTGCTATATTTTCCTATTATATCACGAGTCATCGCAAACTCCAGCTGCTTTTGCCTGACCGTTTGAGAAATTGCCTTTCCTCTGCCGCGATGAATCCTATTTGCTTCGCTTGCAAAGGAGTCAAGATCGAACAGCGTTCCATATGCGTCGAAAACTATAGCCTCAAAATCTGACTTTCCAATTGCTTCCATGATATATTTTCACTCCTGTTCAATCACTTTAACTGTTTTGGATAATCTGTAGCGCCTAACTAAAGTCCAACGATTTTCAAATTCGTCGCGATTTTGGCTCTTTTCTTTTCAAATTCGTCGATGGCCCAGTTCTCTACTTTTATGTGGTGAGAAATCGATTCACCGATCACGAGCCAGGTTTCGAAATCAGCCAACCTGAGCTTCCACGCTGTTTCTGTCTCTTCTGTCTTTTGTTTGATTCTCCTTTCGATGTGATCAAACTCGACCCGGTGATCGTGGGAATGTTTTCTTATCAATTCCTCACGGAGCAGATGGTAGCTCTTTGGAACTTTTTCCTTAATTTTGAAATGGCCAATTTCATGAAGAAGAGTGAGAAAATACATCTCATTCTTTGTTAACTTCATCCTTCTGTATTTTGGTCCAATTCGGTATGCATAAGACAAACCTAGGCTGATCGAGTCTGCCTTGAGTTGTTGCTTTGTTGAGAGATAGATTATCTTTCGCTCGAGATCAGACCTTCCGCTTTCGCCGCCCTGCATTCCATCGCCGAACCTGACTTTTATCACCGGAAGGTACGACCGCGCAAATTCATTCAGAACTTTCAAGAGCGGTCTCTGATCGCCACGAAGTTTTGCTTTCAAAATATTCACAGATTAGGTTGTTATCTAATGCGATCTCTCTTGTTCATAAAACTGCGAAAATTCATTCTCGATGGTTCTTTATATGGCAGTTGTCATTGATTCTTGAAGAAAAAGTACTTTCTATTTTCATACTACCTATAGGTCCACCAAAGACAGTATCGATGACTTCGGCCTCTTTTCATTAAACCCGAATCAGATCTTAATTACTATTTATCTCAAGCAATCGTTAATTAGATCGTAATCCCTCTAGCCTACTACCAACAATTTCATTTCGTGGAGGTTATGCGAGTTGTCAGAATATCGAGTAACAGCCGACCTTTGCATCTGCGAAATCTGTCTCGATACCAGGGCGTCTACCTGTCTTCTGAGGCACCACACCTGTTGCGCCGAGTGGGACTCCATTTACCTCGCCGCTTATGCAAACGACGCGATGCTCGATTAGCTCGGAGAGCTATATTCCCTTAATACATGTGGGTTAAAATCAGAGGGTAGCCAAAATTGAACTTTAGAGAATTGGAAACTCCAGCCCTATTGCTTGATCTTGATCTGATGGAAAAAAACATCAAACGAATGTCGGAGTATTTCAGTGGGAAGAAGTCAAAGCTTCGTCCGCACGTTAAAAATCACAAGACGCCGATCATTGCTCTAAAAGAAATCGACGCCGGAGCGGTCGGAGTCGCCGTCGCAAAACTGGAAGAAGCTGAAGTAATGGCCTGGTCCGGGGTTACCAATGTTTTGATCATGAACCAGATTGTCACCGATGATAAGATCGGACGCTTGCTCGGTCTCGCAAAGCATGCGGATATCATCGTCGCAGTGGACAACGTGGAAAATGTGGCTAAACTATCCAGCATGGCAAGAGCACGAGGAATGACTCTTGGCGTCGTCATAGAGGTCGACATCGGCCACCACCGTGCTGGTGTTAGACCAGGTGCGGAATCTCTGGCCCTTGCTCAAGAAATTGTATCGTCGCCGAATCTCGAATTCAAGGGACTCGGAGGTTACGAGGGGCACGTCAGCCTGATGCTCGATCCCAAAGAAAGAAAGGTTGAGGATGAAAAATCGTGCAACCTAATAGTTTCAACTAAGGAGTTGATTGAGGAAAAGGGCATCCCAGTCGAGATCGTGAGTGCGGGCGGGACAGGTACCTACAACATTACGGGCAACTATCCCGGAATCACAGACGTCCAGGCGGGTTCATACGTGACAATGGATGTCGCATACCGTGATTGCGGAATCGATTTTGACTGTGCAATGAGTATCTTGACAACCGTGTCCAGCCTTCCGTCGGAAGATCGAGCGATCCTTGACGCCGGTCTGAAATCGATTCCGACCAATCAGGGCCTTCCAGAAGTCAAGGGCGTGGAGGGTATCGAAGTTACAAAGCTCTCTGCAGAGCACACGCATCTGAAACTCGGGCCGAACCACACCCGCCTTAAGCTGGGAGAGAAAGTCGAGGTCTATCCGAGCGACACTGATACGACCGTTAATATGCATAGCCAGTTTTACGGGATTCGAGATGGCGAGGTGGAGGTCGTTTGGCCGATCCTCGCCCGTGGAAAATCTCGATGATCAACCGAACGTAACAGTGTTGAACATCGGGGCGAGGTCCTGCCCGCTCCATACCTGATCCACGTAGAAGTTTTGAACAACACCCTTCTGCCATACCAGTGAGCCATCAACATACCATAACTTGTTCACCCCAAGCCAGGCATACGGAGCGTCCTTGTAGATCTGATTCTGAGCACTGGTGCAGAGGCCCTGAATTTGTGTGACATTTGCTGTGGTCGTGAAGGCATTAACACAAGCCTGGACGGTCGGGTTTGAATAAATCGCATAGTTCCCCAGGAATGACTGGTTGCTGACGAACGAGACCCAGTAATCTGCAGGAGTGAGTGTCGCTGGTGCCCAATCACCCGTACCCAGCAGGGAAAGAGGTGCAATCTCGTTCGCATTCTGGACTTCTGTCCCAAAGAACCCGTACGGGGCCTGCTGGTTGCTAACCGCGGTCGCCTGAATCTCGACATTGAGTCCGATCTGGGAAAGATCACCCTGTACTATCTGCGCGATCGCGAGACAAAATGAGCAACCGGAAATGGTGCTGAACGCAATTGTGGGGGGAGCAGTGATATTGGATTCCTTCAGGTACTGCTGCGCGAGAGTTAAGTTGTAGCTGTATGGGGGTAGATTTCCAAGATCGTAAAATTGCTTCCACGCGGGATACTCTGGTCCGACCATGGGAGAGGCCTGCCCGAAGAATACCTTGGTGGTAATATCCGTATAATTGATCGCGTGGACGATCGCTAGCCGAAAGTCAGTATTGTTGGTTGGGAAAATCTGGGTATTCATCGCGACTGCGGTAGTTAAGGCACCCCAGGGCGGCATCGTGAAAAACGAAAACTTGTTGAGATTTGCCTGGACCAGATTCCAATCCTCGGATTGGACAGCTGCAATCTGTGCTGCACCTGTCGAGACATCGGTGTATCGGACAAGATCGTCAGGTACGTTTTTGACTATCACGTTTTTGGCGTGGCCGGGATCGAACATTGGCTGCGCGGCAATTTGCGCTGATGTCAAACTATCGCCCCAGTAGGTGGGATTCTGAATAAATTGAACATATGCATTTTCCGAAACGGTAGTAACTTCGTAAGGCCCGGTTCCAGGAATCGGATGCTGATTAAAGTACGAATTGAACGAAGTCGAAGTACCGAACCCGCCGTTGTCCAGGAGCCACTGCGAGTCGAAGATCAAGCCTTCAAATGCCACCAAAGTACCAAGGAAGTAATTGAACGGAGCCGCGAGATGAAATACGATCTGGCTTGCACTCGGAGCGTAGATCGGCCACGAGCTGTTCGCCATGATTCCAAGGGCCTGCTGGGATGGATGAACCAAGCCGCTCTGGTTGATTAGAGCGATCGTCCCGAGACCAAAATTCGAGGTGCTCATGTTGAAGAGAGAATACGACTCAAGCCACGTAGAACTGTTACCTGAAAGGAAATAGAATCCATACATCTCCATCCAGACCTGATACGAATTCAAGGGATCTCCATTTGAGAAAGTAACATTCGGCCTGAGGTTGAAAGTGTAAGTCTGGCCATCTGAGGAGACCGTCCAGTTTGAGGCAAGGCCCGGAAGGTACTGGATGATTCCTTGCTGGTACTCGGCCGTTAAGTTCACTGCGACCAAAGGCTGGTAAACAGTGTCCTCAAGCCAGTTTGGCCACGGAGACTCAAACACTGAATAGAGTTGATTCAGATCATCAAAAGGCCAGTATACATCATCAATCACGAGAGTATCGCGTGATGTCGACGAAGCCGAGGAAGTAGAAGAAGAAGAAGTAGTTAGGGAGGAAGTGGAACTAGCAACCGTACTCGACGATGTAGTCGGAGAGTTCGTGATTTGCGTCGAGCTACTCGAAGAGCTTGATGTCGTCATAGGGGCAGTGACGGTACTTGACGTCGAGCCCGCGGACGTAGTCTGGGAAGTTGTAGAGGTACTGGACGAGGAAAGCAAGGCATATCCCCCGACACCAGCCGCAATCACAATTACCACAATAGCGATGACTACTGAAACTGTCCTGCTGATTGCCCGTTTCTTCTTGAAGATCATACTAACAACGTCCTGCTTACAATTTAAATCGGGGAATTGTCAGTTATTTAGAGAGTTCTGTGTGGATCAAAGCACAAACTCTCATTTAGTTTTGGAAGTGTGGCAGAACATCTTGTCCAATCATCTGAATCTTGTCTGGAAAAGAGTTTGTCACGATTGCGATGTGGTTCGCTCCCTTTTCCCTGTATCTCTCGATAACTTTTATCAAATCTTCAGGCACGGGACAAAAACACTTTACGGACGAGACCTTGTCCTCGCTAATCCCATGCCCGATTTCCTCAATCTTTCTCGGATCGAGGACTCCGAACGCCGCCATGTCGAGAGAACCCACCTCTCCTGTTTCCCTCAGTTTCTTCATCCCCTCCTCCTTGGTCCCAAAGTAGACATCAAGCAATACCATCT
>DATNHH010000174.1:0-5796 GCA_035605055.1 Nitrososphaerales archaeon | reverse complement strand
ACATTTCCAATTCTGATAAACCATTGTTTCTTCGATTCATCTCCACCGGCAGGCTGCGGGTACGGAGTCGGCACTGTTAACATGTAGTAAAGCTGGCTTGCTTGCCCTGATGAAGTGCTGGGAGAAAATCGGTAACCGGCTATGAAAATCAGGATATACTGAGGTGAATGAAGCTGATCTTTCAACACTTTCAGAGATTGCTGCGGCGTAGATACAAGTGCTTGACCAATGAGCGAGATCTGGGTTTCGTTTATGGTGGCGTTATCTGCTAGAGAAGTAACATTCCCCATAACTGCAGTCCAGTAACCATAGTCCCACCAGGAGACTACAGTCGCACTTGAACCAAGGGTGCGCATCCAGCTAAATGCTTGGAGCCAGTCAGTACTTGAAGTGCTGAACGCTGTGCCGCCGTTAGCTACACTTACGGGAACGTTTGCAGCCGCAATCCATCCAGAATGAGACAGCGAATACCCATTCGTTGCGTTCGCAGGGATGAAAATTGGAACTGCAATCAAAATTACCATCAATAAAGAGAATATCACCTTGACCTCACTCCTTGATTCGTAGATCTTGCTTTTCTTTCGACTTTGCGTTGATACGTTCGGTCTGAGTATGGATTCTGCAAGCTCAATCAAGCCAATCGCCCCAAGAATACCTAAAGCTAGAGTAGAGTAAACCATGAGTCTAGAAAACGATGAAGCGATGTAGACCCCTGTTAGCGCAAGGACTAGAGCAAAAATTCCCTCAATTGACCGCCTTCTGAAAGCTATGTAGGCCCCGAACCCAGACAAAAGAATTACAACTGCGTAATCTGAAAAGAATTGGCTGCCCGTAGGCACTGCTTGCTCTGCAACGGACTGTACTAATGGATCTGAAGTTCTGAATTGGGAATAAATTACAGTGAGATATCTGCCAGATATACCTCCAATGGCGCCGAACGATATTGCAATTAGACCCCCGAATACGAAGATCAAAAGGATCTTGATCAGATTGCGATTGTACGATGCGGGATCGCCGTATCTTTTGACAAAGTAAGCAACAAATGCAAAAACCCAGCTTCCGATAAGTGGAAGCCCAATGAGGTCTGTAATAATTCCTGGACCGGGCCTCGGAGTAGTAGCTGATATCAGAAGCAAAGCTGCGACCAAAATCGAACCACCTTGGACAGTTTTTTGTAAGTCTATGCTTTTCACAAATGGGGCGATCAGGAATATCAAACCGAAAATCAAAACGAACTCATCACCCCCTCCCCAATCAATCATTGAATATCCGAAGAATAATCCTGCTAGCAGTCCCCTCAACAGGACACCTCTTAGCGAGTTCTTCGAACTGTACATTGATAGGAAGAAATACGCGCCGATGATCGAAGCAAAAAGCGATAGCGGCTCTGACTTGAACCATCCCAGATTGCCTCGTTCAAGAATCGGAGGAGAAACCGCGAAAATTAATGCCGCAAAAATTCCACCAGCACTGTTTGTGATTTTCTTCGCAAGGAAGTAAAGAGGTATGATTGTGAGCGATCCTAATAGGACCGGAAAGAATACGATAAAATCATAGTAACTGACGGAAATTCCTAGGACCGAGTTGACGAATAAGTAGGACACAGCGCCTGTGAGCTGTAACCCAACCTGGCTTGTTGCAGCTACATTCCTGCCATAGGGATACCAAGTCTGAATGTCATGCCAAAAGTAATAACCCTGCTGCGTATGGCACGCGGCCGCTGCACCGCTGACGAGACTCGGAGAGCAGTTCGCTGGGTTGTTGAAGAGGGCGTAGATCAGACTGTGCTGCTGCGCCAGAATCACGACGTGGTAAGAAGCGTAATAGTCGAAGTACGGATCAAATTCGTTCAGAAACCAACCATATTGGGCTGGATAAAGTCTCATGATCAGGGCGATAACAAAGATGAGCGACATTGCAAGAAAAATAGTGGCGCTTCGCCGCGTCATAGAGGGACGGTAAAAGACTCCACTAAGTTTCGCGAGCTGATCCCGAAAGCTCATTTGCAAAAACACTTGTGTCCAAAAAGACTGTATAAGGTTTCCTCAAAATCTCATTGAGTATCTTTGAGTGTCGTGATAAAATCGTTGTATGCTTTAGAATCTAAAAGTTCATGAGATTCTTCAGAAAATTTCTCGGATGTAATCTCCAACATCCACCCATCGACGTACGGAGAATTTGCGACGAGCTCGGGAGTCTGAGTCAACTGGTTGTTCGTTTTGATAACCGTTCCCGAGACAGGCATGTACATATCGGAAACTGTTTTCACAGATTCGACCTGGCCAAAAACGTCTTTTTGTTTCAAGACGGCTCCTTCTTTTGGCAAGTTCACATAAACGATGTCGTTCAACATCTTCGCTGCATAATCAGTGATACCAATTAGATATGAGCCACTCTTTGTCCTTATCCATTCATGATCTTTAGTATAGAAATAGTCGAAGGGGACATCGTACGATTCTGACATCTGAATTCGCTCGTCGGAACCGAAGAGAAATTCAGAGCGGATAAAAACGCATCTAGATGCCTAATGGGGCTTTCTCTTGTAACCGAATCTGGTTGTGTCGTAAAATGGAGTATATACGACTTCAGACATCTTCGTAGATTCTCTGATCTGAATACCAATCTGTTGACCGATGTTAGAAAGAGGTGATTTCAGATAACCCATTCCGATTCCTTTTTTCAAAATCGGAGAGAAAGTCCCTGAAGTTACATTCCCTACCCTTTGTCCCGAAAAAGATAGATCATATCCATGCCTTGGGATTCCCGATTCTATCATGGAAAACGCAACTCGCTTTCTTTCAGTACCTTGAATGAGTTGCTGATTGATCTTTTCTTTTCCTACGAAATTTCTCTCATCCCTGCTGAGAACGCCATCAAGCGCCGCCTCAATAGGAGTAGTCGTGTCATCAATGTCCTGTCCATAAAGGCACATTCCAGCTTCTAATCTAAGTGAATCTCTGGCACCCAGTCCACAAGGGAGAACTCCTAAATCACCTCCAATTCTCAGGATCTCATTCCAAATTTTCAAGGCGCGTTCAGGGTCCTCTACTGGAGTATCGAACACAGTAATTTCGAACCCATCTTCGCCCGTATATCCAGTTCTAGATACGAGGCATTTCTCATTTGACACTAAACATTCTCTGAAAGCAAAACGCCTAACTGTGGAAAGATCAATATCCACCATTTTCTGAAGAATATCTCTCGCAAGTGGCCCCTGAATTGCCATTAGGGCTGATTGGTTTGAGAAGTCATCAAGAGCAACTTGAAATTCTGAACTGTTACTTCGAAGCCACGAAAAATCTTTGCCCCGGTTTCCAGCATTGACTACCATAAAGTAGCGCTCTTCCGAGAATTTGTTTGTGATTACGTCGTCGATTATTCCTCCATTTGGATTACAAATCGTTGAATAAAAGGCGCGCCCATCCTTTACCATAGTGGGATTAGTCGGAAGTAAATACCCCAAGAATTTGGTTGCGTCCGGCCCGGTTATCCATACTCGACCCATATGAGAAACGTCAAAAAGTCCGGCAGCATTTCGTACTGCCAGGTGTTCTTCAACAATGCCTTTGTACCAGACGGGCATCTCAAAACCCGAAAATTCTGTCATTTTGCCGTTATCTTTGTGATATTGGTACAGATGGGACTTTTTTGTCATTTTGTAAGAACCCGATTCTTGTAGTTATTTAATTCGTTTTGCCGAAGAGATGATGCGACACGTTGAATAGGTCAAAACTTAGACTCATTCTTGTTGTTCAAGAATCCCACGCTTATCGTCATCCCTTTGAGCGCGGAAGTTCGTTTCGAGTCTTTTGATTTAAGTCGAGAAATATGGAAATCCCTTGAGGCGAATAACCTCAGTGTAGAAGACGGCGACATATTTGTCGTGTCTAGCAAGTATGCGGCGATTTCGGAGGGTCGAATGATCGAACTTTCGAAGATTTCAGCGAGTAAAGAAGCAACTACACTCGGAGAAAAATTCAGGATGGAGCCTTCCCTCGCCCAATTGGTTATCGATGAGTCTGATACAATTTTCGGTGGCATACCTGGATTCGTGCTTACAATGGTCAAGGACACGCTTGCGCCGAATGCTGGGATAGACAGGAGTAACGTTCCAAACGGATGGGCCATTCCGTATCCAAAGAATCCGTACGAGACGGCGAGAAATCTTCGAAATAGCTTACTTCAACAGGCAAATCTTCGAGGCGAGCAATCAATAGTGAAAAACTTGGGGGTCCTGTTATCGGATAGCAGAGTAACTCCTACAAGACTTGGGACTGTTGGTGTGGCGGTATCACACTCGGGAATAAGGCCCACGATCGACATGAGAGGCAAATCTGACCTCTGTGGAAACAGTCTGAAAGTCACCCTAAGAGCCACAGCTGATCAATTGGCCACTGCTGCTCAATTGATGATGGGAGAAGCGAACGAAGCGAGACCCGTTGTCTTGATTCGAGGATTCTCGGAAGCTTTTGAGGAACCTAGGAATGAATTCGAGGAGAAGACGACGATTTCGCCGGATCAGTGTCTAATTCTTCGGAGTCTGAAAAATTCTGAGAAACTTTCAGCATAGATCAGACTTTAGAAACTTCTATCGTAAAATCCGACGGGGAAAGATTTTTTCCACAGGCACGACACTTGTTTTCGTTTGTTCTTATCACGTCTTTTGGAGATCTTAGATCGAAACCGGAATAAAGGACTTGTCCGCATCCACCACAAACAATTTCAAGTGGCATTCGAATTGAATCTGCGCCCGCTGGACATTTCTAGTCGATTTAAGGTAAGCGTTTTCGGATCGTGAGCTAGAGGTCATTAACTTTCATGCTTCAACATTTTCGTTAAGCTTCTCGTCTGAATTTGGGGGATCTCAAATTAACAAATGAAGGATGAAAGGATTTTCGTAATCGCTGAGAAACCGGATGTTGCGAAAAAAATCGCCCACGCAATCTCAGACACAGCCAGAACATTCGATAGTGACAGAGAGATTATCGATGTGCCAAAGGCCTTCGACGGGAATCACTACGTTATTTGCTCAGCTTTTGGCCATCTTTACGAGCTTGTTGATTTGCAGGGTGAACGCGAAGTTTTTCCCTCGCTTGACATCGATTGGTTTCCACGAGACAGCTTGGGTGAAAGCTCTTTCAGAAATTATTCACGGGTCAGAAATGCGATTGAAAGAAGGATCAGAGTCATTTCCAAAGGATCTGCAGGAGCGTCCAAACTTGTAAATGCCTGCGATTTTGACCCAGAAGGTGAAACGATCGGTTTCAATATCCTTCAATATGCCAGTCGTGGGCACGAAAATATTTCCTGGCGGGCAAAATTCTCGACCTTGACAACGGACGAAATCCGCAGTTCTTTTTCCTCTCTATTCCAAGCCGACCCGAATCTTGCGAAGGCGGGGCGAATGAGGCATCTTACAGATTTCTTGTGGGGAGTAAATCTCTCGAGAGCTCTAACAATCGCTTCAGAAAAGAGTTCGAGTTCAACTAGAAATCTGACAATAGGACGGGTGCAAGGTCCTGCACTTTCCTTTGCAGTAGATAGAGAAATTGATAGGTTGACGCACGTGCCGAGACCGTCCTGGGAATTGACTTGCGTTTTGAGCAAAGCAGGCGTCAGATTTAGTTCACGATTTCTAGATTCACCAATTCGTAACGCCTCGAAAGCTGAAGAGATGTATGCTGCGGTATCTTCCGCAAAGTCTGCAGGTGTCAAGAAAATTGAGAAAAATTTGACATCGATTCCTCCGAGATATCCGTTCGACCTGGGAGAGCTACAGAAAGAATCCTTCAGATT
>DATNHH010000173.1:0-6152 GCA_035605055.1 Nitrososphaerales archaeon | reverse complement strand
TTCCGTACGACAATGGGGCTGGGTTCGTCTACGACAGCGCAAACTATCCACTCCTTCTCGACACGCTTGAAAAGTCCGGGGACTACAAGGAGGTGATCGAATGGAAGGAGAAGTTCAATCGCGAATCGATTCAGAAAAATTCCAGTTTTGTTGCGGGCCTGGGAATTTGCACTGAGATTGAAGATACTGGGTCTCAGTTTACGGAGAGTGCACGGCTCGTAATGGATGCACGGGGAAATTTTGTTCTTTTCACTGGTTCTTCTCCACACGGTCAGGGGCTTGAAACCACGTTGGCGCAACTCGTCTCACAGGAGCTGGACATTCCGCTCGAAAAAGTCCGAGTGGTATACGGCGACACTGACCTAATCCCAATGGGAACAGGGACATTCGGCAGTCGCTCAGCTGCAGCCGGGGGAAGTGCAGCGGTTGAGGTGGCCCGCAAGTTGAAGACGCAGTTTTTGGAGAATGCTAAGATCAATGGAGATAAGATTCAAATTGATCAACGCAACGGAGTGAAAAGTTCTTCTGGAGATTCGATGACAATTGGAGAATTTCTTGCAAGGCTTGGTGTGAGCGAAATTTCTTCCAGTACTGAGTTCAGGATGAGTGCTCCCACCTTCGCAAGCGGCGCACACCTCTGTGCACTTGTTTTAGATCGCGAGTCAGGCAAGATCGAGATCAAAAGGTATGTAGCAGTTGACGACGCGGGCCGCGTAATCAATAAGGCGATCGTTGACGGACAGATTCATGGCGGGGTCATTCACGGAATCGGAGGGGCGATTTACGAAGAGCTTCTGTTTGATTCAGAAGGACACATGCTAACTTCGAGTTTCATGGACTATCTAATTCCTTCGTCGATGGAAAGTCCAGATGTTGAGGTGTACCACGTAGAAACACCGTCAATGATTACTCTTAACGGGGCAAGGGGAGTTGGGGAGAGCGGGACGATTGCCGCGTATCCCGCCGTGTTCAACGCTCTAAATGACGCGCTTTCCGCAATCGGCGATTCTGAGCTGAACTTTGCGCCTGCAACACCGGAAGTGATTCATTCACATATTTCAAAAAGTTAGGACAATGCCTGCAGAAGCAAGCACATCCTCGTGAGATCTTGAAATCTCCGATCTCTTTGTCATTTTTGGGTAAATCATTTTGATTTCTCTGAAAGCTATAGTTCTTGACGGGATTTTTTCTTTCGGAAGAAATGAAGAAAAGATGAACTCGATGTCCCAGTGTTCGTTCAACTCCGGAAAATACTTCGGTGGGTAAACTTCGGAAACGATCTTAGGATCTGTTAAGACTAGATCATCCAGTTCAAGCTGCTCTTTAGATATCCTCATTGCGGCTGACTGAGGAGATTCATGAACGATTAGATGAGAGGATGGCAGCATCCAGCCATTTCGATGCAGTTCAATTCTCTTAGGATCAAGGGCACCAAGATTATCCCATCGCGCTTCCGGGTCAATCTTTCCCATCAAGACCCCGCCGTCTTCGTCGCGTATTATCAAAAAGACCGATAGGCACAGACCGCCCAGCGGAATCTCCTTGAGCGACATCGGGCTTCCATCAATATTACCGGTTGTCGTGGATTTCCCGCGGTTGAACCGGCAGAATTGACGATCGGTTACCATTTACGTTGTTTTGGACAAAACGGAGATTTCAGTTTTTTTGGCTTCGACTCTCAGCGGAACTTCTTCTAGTGATTCGAGTTGGAGCTGCTTTATTATCGCGAGGTATGAGTCGAGCGCCCTCTTGCCACGTTCAGTCAGAGCATAGCGCTTTGCCTTCCGACCTTCCTCTGGAGGTAAAATCACGACCAGGCCCTGTTGCTCCATCGTACGAACGATGCTCCCGCACATTCTCGGCGGCAGTTTCGCGTAATACATGATGTGAGCCAACCTCTGGTTTCCGCGAGAGATCGCGTCCAAAATGGTGATCTTGATCTCAAGGCGAGACCTCCTCTGTCTTGCTGCGGCAAAGTAAGAATCCAACACCAGGGATTTCAACTCAGAAAAAGATTGTTGCTCTCAACCACTTCGTTTTCTGCTAATAAAGCGGATGAATCGGCGGTAGAGATTCTGAATACTTCGGATGCATCACACATATAATAGGAGTTGAAAGTGTTCTACCAGTTGCTCGAGATCGCGGCATTTTACGATAAAAACTCTGGTGGAGAAAAACCTCTGGGGTCCGTTTTGGCCGAGGTCTCGAAGTTAGAGGCACGGGACGTACGAGTGTCTTTGTTTGAGAAATCAAAGATCTCGATGGAGAAGATGAAACGCGCCGTCGAAGAGATCCGTAGAATAAAGCCCCAGTCCCGCGGATCGGTCGTCGCTTCCGGCGGAAATAAGCTTCCGATCTCGGGATCAAAAAAGCTCAATCTTCAGAATACCCCCGTTCTTCTGGTTAGTGAACTGGGCGATGGTGGCGATCCCAGGCCGGTGTACGTTTTTCCGTGCAAAGTTGGGGAACGCTACTACAGCGTTCTTGACGGGATTTCATTCTT
This sequence comes from Nitrososphaerales archaeon, assembly GCA_035605055.1. GTDB lineage: Archaea > Thermoproteota > Nitrososphaeria > Nitrososphaerales > CADDZS01 > DATLTL01. The sequence goes on along the minus strand of DATNHH010000173.1, from coordinate 3,649 downwards.
GAAGGGCTCACTTCCAAATTTGGTGGAACTCCCGGGGGAGATGGAGGAGACTCTCATGGAAACTCTCAGGAGCAATCCGGAGAAGCTTGAACCCGGGCTTGTATTCCATTCCTCTGAGCAAACGATACCGACTGGCAAAACGGATCTTCTTTTTACTGATTCAAGTGACTCGTTTCTGATAGTGGAGGTGGAGCGGGCAGCGACAGATTCCGCGGTCGGGCAGATCCTGAGGCTAGCTGCGGGATTTGAGCAAAACCACGGACAGTCAAAGTTGAGGAGTGCGATCGTCTGTTTTAGGATTAATGATAATGTCCTCGCCGCCGCTAACCGCGCGGGCATTGAGGTCTGGAAGTCACAGGATCATCGTTTCGCAAAGTTGACAAAGTGATCTCTCATCTCGTCGTATGATTCCTTTGCCTCGAAGGCGACAAAACTCAAGATTACTAGCGTCGCGGCGTAGTCTAGCCACCCTACTTTGAAGATGTATTCTCCGACCAGTCCGCCGAGCAGTGCGATCGCCATCAGAAAGCACGCTGCCGATTCCATCGCATCGATCGACAACGGGAGACAACCGGTCTCGGCACCGATCTTGCTTTTTTCGCGCCAGAGGATCGGCATTATGATCACGGAACCCAAGGCTATCGCGATTCCAATGACCGAAGTTTGAGGATGAATTTTCAAAACAAAATAGGCGTATGTTGAACCCACACCAATAACTGGAACAATTGTAAACAAGAGAATCGTCGTCAAAAGCGCGGTCTTTTCGCCCTGAGCACTCGAACCGGAGTCGTCCAGTCTAAGATGTCGCAACACCACGAACGCTGACGCGAGTTCGATGATAGAATCAGACCCGAACGCGATTAACGCAAAGCTTGATGCAGCGATTCCAGCAGCGAAAGCTCCCGCGACTTCGACCAGCATCCAGGCGACACTAAGATACTCGATCTGCAACCCGCGGTGGATTCTCCGCCTTCTCCACTCGCTATGCGACTCTGCGCAGCAGCAAGATGTGCAATTTTTCTGAAAGCAGGCCTGGACCTTGCATGGCTCGCAGGAGTCGTCCATGCACTCGCAAACCTCGCACTGCTGGGACATTATTAAGAACTAACTCAATTCTTAATATCGACGGATATTTACGAATTTTGTATTGATCTGGTTGTTTTTTCTGGTCTTCTGGACGGATCTAGTTCTGGAGGTCAGGTCCAGAGTGATAATTCGCGATACCTGCCAAATCACACACTCAGTGGTTCACCGAGGTCGGATTAAACTGATAGCTAAAAATGTGAAGTTTCAATCAAACAGAGCTTGAAACGAGCTCTTCGGTACGCAGAATTTCACCATTGCGCGATCGTGCGAGAAATGGCATAATAAATCAATGAAGATGAAACAATGACTTGAGTACAGCCGTTCCGAAGGTACAAGAAAAAGAGTAGGAAGACCTGAGGAAAAGGCGTTTGCAATCTTCCAAATTTTCTCCCAAGAGAATCACGGAAAACTCCTCGGTGAGTGCCTAACTATCAGTTTTTTCAAAATTAAGGCCTTATCATAAGACCAGATTATTCGATTCTAGATATATTGCCTCGGTCGAATTCCTTAGCTAAATGACAGGCAAAAAAATTTCGATACTTTTGCCGCTTTCATGGAAGTTCCAGAAAAATCGCACGTGCACAAAAGGTACCTAAATATAGAGCGGTAAGAGATAATACACTTGGTATCTCATTTTGACGACTCAGACCGCTCTTTCTGAAAACGTGTATCTTCTGGAAGAGGCCTACGGCCTAGGAAAAGACATGCTTGGCGGCAAAGGGCATGGCCTCGCTGAGATGACTCACGCGGGACTACCAGTTCCTCCGGGCATCATTATCTCGACGCGAGTTTGTTCTGAGTACTGCGATAGCGGAATGAAATTTCCGGAGGATCTGATGCCGACCATTCTAACAAAACTGAGAGCTGTCGAAGAAAGGACCGGCAAAAAGTTTGGCAAATCACTTCTTGTCTCGGTTCGTAGCGGGGCGCCCCTTTCAATGCCCGGGATGATGGACACCATCCTCAACCTCGGTTTGAATGATGAGGTCGTGCAGTATCTCCAGAGCTCGACCGGCAACGAGAGATTTGCTTACGACGCTTACCGCCGTTTTATTCAGATGTACGGAAAGATCGTAGAGAGGATCGATGGAAACAAGTTCGAGGACCTTATTGGAAAGAAAAAAGTATCAAAAGGAGTCAAGAGCGATGTCGAGCTTGATTCTCAAGATCTGAAAGCTCTAGTCCGCGACTTTAAGGCGTTGTTCAGAGAGGAGACCGGGCTGGAGTTTCCCAGCGATCCAAAAGAACAACTGCGAAGGGCGGTCGAAGCCGTGCTCCAGTCTTGGAACGGCAAACGCGCGATCGAGTACAGACGTTTTTACAAAATAGACGACAAGATGGGAACGGCGGTGAACATCATCGCGATGGTGTTCGGAAACACTGGAGACAACTCCGGCTCTGGAGTAGGCTTTACGAGAAATCCTAGCACCGGAGAGAAAAAACTCTTTGCGGAATTTTTGATCAACGCACAGGGCGAGGATGTTGTGTCCGGGGCAAGGACGCCGTTTTCAATTGAAGAGATCGAGGAATCGATGCCTGATCTTTACGGGCAGCTCCTCCGCATCAGTGGACTTCTTGAAAAGCACTATCGCGACATGCAGGATTTTGAATTTACGGTAGAAAACGGGAAATTATGGATGCTCCAGACTAGGACTGGGAAGAGGACTGCCCAGGCTGCAATTAAGATAGCCCTTGATTTAGTCGGTGACGGAACCATAACTGAGGAGGAGGCCGTAATGAGGGTCGATCCTACTCAGCTGGATCAACTGCTTCACAAACACATTGATCCTGAGGCTCACATCGATGTTCTCGTCCGCGGCATCGCAGCGAGTCCAGGAGCCGCTGTCGGCAAAGCTATCTTTGACACAAACAAAGCCGCAGAGCTTGGGAAGCTTGGTGAGAGTGTAATACTCGTTAGAAGAGAGACTGCTCCGGAGGATATTCACGGAATGATTGCCAGCCAAGGTGTCCTGACCCAACGAGGAGGGAAGACATGTCATGCCGCAGTCGTGGCAAGGGGGATGGGCAAACCTGCCGTTGTCGGGGCAGAGACTCTGCTGATATCCAACAATCTAGCCCAGGCGGGCGATGTCTTGATCAACGAAGGTGATATCATCACAATCGACGGCGGAACAGGTGATGTGATCTTGGGTGCAGCGCCGCTCGTCGATCCTGAAATCTCCGGCGATCTCGACAAGTTTCTTAGCCTCTCGGATAAGTTCAGAAAAACTGGAGTGTGGGCAAACGCGGACACTCCAGCGATGGTTGCAAGGGCGATCGAGTTCAAGGCCGAAGGCTTTGGTCTAGTTCGAACAGAGAGGATGTTCAATGCAAAGATTCGGCTGCCTTTCGTCCAGAGGATGATCATTTCCTCGAGCACAGAGGAGCGGAAAAAATGGCTCGCAAAGTTGAAGGAATTCCAGAAGAGGGACTTTTACGATATTTTTCTAGCGGCAAAGGGACGTCCGGTTGTCATACGACTCCTCGACCTGCCGCAGCACGAATTCCTCCACGCGCCAGCGAGCCCTGAACTCGGCGAACTGATCGCAAAGAAGCTCCCCAG
>DATNHH010000172.1:0-6641 GCA_035605055.1 Nitrososphaerales archaeon | reverse complement strand
AACTATCTCTGTATGATTTTGGAAAAGGAATATCCACTTGATAATTTCCGTGAACGTGACCTATCTCTCTTCGACCTAACTTGAACTCCATTCCTCCGAAACGATGCGGAGCAGCCTTAATTCCCTCCCAGGAGGATACCTCTGCCACTATTTTGTCATACGCATGTTGCACAGGCACACAATGATCACCGTCCAATTTCGAGATTGTTCATTTAGTCGCGGCAGAGTTGGAAGCATTTCCCCACTCATACCACGAACCAAGGTAATTTCTAACGTTATCGAATCCTAGCAACTTCAAAACTAACCACGTATGAGCTGCTCGATAACCACTCTGGCAATATGTCGCGGTCTCGCGATTCTTCTCTAATGCTGAATATAATTTTCGCAGTTGCCTGACATCTTTCAAAGTACCGTCCTCCCTCAAAACGGCCTTCCATTCTAGATTGATGGATCCAGGTATATGCCCAGCTTTTGACGCTCTTCGAAAAGTGCCATCAAACTCTCCCACATTTCTGACATCAATCAGTTGTAGTGATTTTTCTTTGAGCTTGGATGACATTACTTCCTTGGTAATTACCACAGATTCATTCAGCGTGCCTTTGAAATTAGATTTCTTTCGAGGTCTTGGATCTTCGGTACTTGTTGCAAGTCCCTTCCGTCTCCAGAGATTCAGTCCTCCATCAAGCAGTTTTGAGTTGTTGTGCCCCAAGAAGTTTAGCAACCAAACCCCTCGGGCTGCATCGTATCCGCTGTTATTCTGATAAAAAATGACAAGTGTCTTTTCAATTATGCCAAGTGATCCGAATAACATTTGCATTTGCTTTGAAAATGCGCCAAGTCCATCCTCCGAAGTATCTACCCAGTGAAACGCGTACAGCTCGAGGTTGAACGCTCCTGGGATGTGCCCCTTTACATATTCCCAGTAATTTCTGGTATCGATGAACACAACGCCGCTGTTCTCGACAAGCTTTGCAGCGGCGTCAACTGAAATGACAAGTGATTCATCGGGAAATCCCTTGTAATTACGCATCAAGCAACCCAGCAGGATTTTGGAATATTGAATCTTTCCACTTTAGGCTTTGTCTTTGTGTTTCCAAAGATACAAACTTGCAACCGAGCAGTATGGGTGCCAGTTTTTTGCAAGCTCTTCGATCTCATCTCTGCTTGGTAAGTCCGATAACGAATAGAGTTCTTGGATTGCTTTTCTAATTCCGAGGTCGTCAACTGGCAAAACGTCAGGTCGCCCGAGGGTGAAAATAAGCAACATGTGGATTGTCCAGGGACCGATTCCAAGAACTTCGTCAAGTGCTTCTAGCAGAACGGAATCTTCCTTGCCTTTCAACGATTCCAGGTCGAGTTTTCCCTTAACGACTCTTCGAGAGAGATCTTTGAGATAACGGATCTTCTGCGGTGAAACTCCGGCTTTCCTGAGCTTCCTAATCGGGGTTGAGTAAAGAGCTTGAGCTTCAATCGTTCCGTCGGGATAGAGGTTTTTCACTCGGTCGATAATTGCGGATGCGGCCGCCCATGCGAGTTGTTGTCCCAGAATCGATTCTACCAAAGACTGGAACATCTCTCCTTCGGCGGCGAACTCGATACGCCCAAGTTTCTCGATTACTGAGGCTAGTTTAGGATCGTTTTGCTTGAGATGCTGCATTCCCTTCTTGAAAACTGCAGGATGACCTATTGAGTGCGATCTTGAGGTCATAGGAAGTCAGTTTTTTAGAATGCTTCTTGTCAACATCGCTTGATCTGGAGTTTTAGAAATAAATCAAGCGACCAATTGTCATGGCAGTAACGATACAGGTTTGTGCAACGTGCAAGCATAACCACGATACGCAATCTTTGATTAAAGTTGACGGTCTAGTTTACAACATTCTATGCCCGTGCGCCTGTCATACCAAAGTTCAACCCTGGTATTGAACGGCATAGGGAAAAGAGTAGTTTCCTACTCTTCTTCATCTTCGCGGTCTTTTTCCTGATGTCTAGATGGACTCTTGAACACTTTTGCAGGTTTTTTGTCCATCGGATCGGTTATCCCGGCTTCAACTACCATGAAGTTTGTATCACCGTACGGGTGCATCGGACTGTCTATCATGATTGCTTTGCGTTCCTGTCCTGCCTTTCTCAAGTAAATCCGATAAGTCGACGCGTGCCCGATGATATTGCCTCCTGCGGCCTTGGTCGGATCACCGAAGAACGTGTCAGGAGTCGCTTGGACTTGGTTTGTGATGATCACCGCTACGTTGTAGATCTCAGCAACTCTCTTCAGGCGGTGCATGATCGCGTTAAGCTTCTGCTGGCGTTCCGAAAGGGAGCCCCTCCCGAGGAACTCTGCTCTGTGGAGGCTGATTATGCTGTCTACGATTACGAGCTTGATGTTGTTTTGCTGGATCAAACTACCCATCGCCCTGACGATAAGCTCGAGGTGGCTCGCATTGTAAATTTTGGCGACGTGAATGTTGTTCAGGATATTCTCAACATCCAGATCTCTCGCTTTAGCTATCTGGGCAACTCTTTCCGGTCTGAATGTTGACTCGGTATCAATGTAAAGGGCTGAACCCCCCAGTCCATGTTGATCTACTGGAAGCTGTGCAGAAACACAGACCGTGTGGCAGATCTGGGTTTTTCCTGAACCGAACTCTCCGTAAAATTCAGTCACAGCCTGGGTCTCGATTCCCCCGATGAGAAGATTGTCAAGATTCTGAGAATAAGTCGTGCATCTAAGCATCTTTGCCCTTCTCGCGAAGAGCTCATTCGCAGAGACTAGATCCTTTTCGAGATAGCCCTTCTCCTTCAAGAGCTTTTGAGCTTCGAAAACCAAATTGTGCGCCGTCTCTTCCGTCAGGTTCAGACTATCCACGAGTTCATTTGTAGTCGAGGCTGCGAGGTCGAGAATAGTCGTTATTCCACCGCTTTCAAGCTTCGCTCTCGTCGCTGGACCAACGCCCGGCAGATCTCCAATGTCAACTTCTATTGCTTCGCTCATTCCATGATCACTCAATTCTTGTTTCTTTCCTACGACTTTTCGGACTGTAGTGTTACAGTAGAATTACTGTAATGTTATATGTTTTGTGCTTATTTTGCAGAGCTAGCCTTTGCGGGATTGTTCTGTACATTTCTGAATGTGTAGTTCTTCGTCGCGAGGCTGATTGCAAGCACAAGGATAGCCAGGACGATGCCCCCTCCAAAAATGATATTGAAAGCCGTCGCAGTCGGGAAAGCGACAGGCACACTATGTCCGCTAATCTGTTCAACTGCGGTAGTGGTATAGGATGCCATGATCGTGGTTGCCACCACTGGGCCGATTGCTCCCCCCAGATTTCTGAGCATCGTGTTCATTCCCAGTCCAACGGCTACGTTCTCGCGAGGAAGGGAGATTGCAAGCATGTTAACAAGCGGGACTAGGATGCAGACAAGTCCGAAAAGAGTCACAAAAAGATCTGCTGCGACGAACGTTGCGGTTGATCTGTTCAAGATGAAGAAAAGCAATCCAGCGCCAAGTATCCCAGAACCAATAATGAGGACTGGTTTGGGACCAACGCGAGGGAGAAATCTACCGGTAACAATCCCTCCTACCAGCATCCCCAACGTCGATGGCGCAAGAGTCAATCCTGCAGCGATAATGTCCTCATTCAATCCAAACCCCAGAGGAAGCTGCGCATAGTAAACGATCGCGAAGAAAAGTAGGAACATTATGACCCCTGAGACTAATCCGACAAGGTTTCCGACAAGCACGTTTCTTATTCGAAGCAAACCAAGGTTCATCAGGGGATTTGCTTTCTTGCTTTCAAAGACGAAGAAAAAGAAAGTGAGCAGAGCTCCTGGAATTAGGAAGCCAAGTTCCTCTAGGGATGACCACCCTAAAGTGGGCTCTTCTGTTATATAGAGGAGTAGCAACGTCACTCCCGCCATCAAAATTCCAGCGCCGATGTAATCGACAGCGCGATTGACAGCTTTAGCGATATCTTTGTTTAGGATTTTTGCAGCTACAACAAAAAGAATGAGGCTAAGAACTAATGCACTATGGAAAGCATATTGCCAGCCCAGATCCTGAACTACGTAAGATCCAATCACGAGCCCCAAGGAGGCTCCTATCGCAAAAGTCCCGCTGATAACGCCCTGGGCAACTGCGACCTTCTCCCTGGGATAGACCTCAGTAATTATGGCGATGCTCAGCGGTATTATCGCGAACCCGATTCCCTGTAGAGCTCTTGCGAATAATAGAAAATAGATCGAGGGCGAGAATCCTGCGAGACCGACTCCGATCATGTAGAAGATAAGAGAAATCAGAAACATCTTTTTCTTCCCGTAAATGTCTCCAAGCTTTCCAAAAAGTGGAGAAACGGCGCTTCCTACTATTAGATACGCGGAGGTTATCCAGGATGCAATCGTCGCTGTTGTTGCAAAGTCTTTCTGGATTGTTGGGACTCCCGGAATAACCATGGTCTCGACGTAGTTGACGAGCAATGCAACACCCGTCAGTACAAGCAAGATCCTCGTAGCGTGGGAGGATCCTTTTTCTGGTTTCAGAGGAGCTGTCTTTTCCAGATTCTTTTCTTCTGTCATTTTACCATCCTCCCGAAAAACAGTTTTCTGTAAAGAAAATTCTAATTCAATACGATCGCCGTCTTGATATCATTTGCGCTATCTCGAAGTAAGCATATGCGAAACGCAATTTCTCTTCAAGATAGTTGACGATTCAGTAATGAGTAAAATGACGAGGATCAAGATATTTCAAACTCGTTTCCGTCGAGATCTCGAAAGATTGCTTGCATTCCCCAACTCGTGGCTGCAAGATCTTCGACAAACTCTACATCTCTTTCCTTCAGCTCGAAATAGGTCTTTTCGACATTTTCCGGTTTACTGCATGGTATTATCTGTCCTTTTTCTAATCTGAACATAACTCTGTCTCCGCATTGGAACCAGATTCCAGTTCGACCACCCGGCTTATCTTTCTCCCATGCGTGGCACTTTCCGCATAGATGCAGCAGAATAGTCTGGGATCCTGCTGGTTTCACAAAGACCGAATGTCCCTGGTTCTCTACTATTTCGAAACCCAGCTTATCGCGATACCATTCAGCCGATTTACTTGCATCGTTGACGAGAACTGCAACGGAACCGACGCCGCTGATCATTGCGTTCAAACAGCCTTATTGAGCGTAATAAATTCTGTTTCTAATCCATTCTTCAACTTCGAATCACTTCGCTCGTTCCTTAAATATCCCGCGATAATTTGCCGATCCCGTGAAGATCAAGAACATCGAGGCGATTATCCTCTACGCGCAGGATCCGGGATCGTTTGAATCTGAGTTGAATGTCGGGGGATACACAGGGTATCAGGTAATTGTCCACGTTGAAACTGACGAAGGTATCGATGGCTGGGGAGAATGTTGCACAGGTAGTGAGTATGGAGAGTCCGCACTTGCCGTCAAAGTACTGATCGAACGAGGATTTGTCCCAAGGATCAAGAATGAAGACCCCAGAGATTATAGAAAGATTTGGGAGAAGCTTTACGCCGAGACATCTTGGTACGGCCGGCGAGGCCTCACCGCTTTTGCGCAAAGCGGAGTGGACACAGCGCTTGTTGATATCGCAGCCAAATCGTACGGGATTCCAGCTTCGAAACTTCTCGGTGGCACTTATCGAAGGGAGATACCGCTTTATGCAAGTCTCCTATTTGACATGGACGATGTCGAGGGAACAGCGAAGAAAGGGCTGAGGTACATCAAGGACAATTATTTCGGAGTAAAGTTCGGCTGGGGCATGATACCCTCAAAGCCGTTCGGTGCGGATCCAGATCGAGATGAAAAGATGGTTGCCTCAATCAGGGATGCCTTTGGAACAAAAGGAAACATAATGATCGATGTTGGTCGCTACGTGAACTGGTCATCTGACCACGCGATTCGGATGGCAAAGCGCCTTGAAAAGTACAACATTTTCTGGCTGGAGGAAGCGCTGCCGCAAGATGATATGCGGGGGTACGAGCGGCTGACGAATTCGGTTGATGTCACAATTGCGTTCGGCGAGGGCCTCTACACGGTCTATGATTTTGCTGATGTTATTTCAAGACAGGCTGCCGATCTGATTCAGCCCGATGCAAGCAAACTAGGAGGAATTTCGGAGATGAAACGAATCATCGAGCTCGCGAGGATTAGCAACATGCGTTGGGTTCCACACAACTGGAGTACTGCGATAAACAGCGCGGCTTCGATGCAGTTGGTTGCCTCTGCACCTGATGCATTCCTGATGGAGTTCAAGCAGGAGGAAAATCCGCTTGTCTCAGATTTGTCGAAAGAGAAATTCAGGATTGAACATGGAAAGCTTATCGTGCCCGATACCCCTGGTCTGGGAATAGAAATCGATCAGAGTGTTGTTGACAAATACCGGTGGGAACCATGAAAACATTCTATAACACCATGAGCTGGCCGAGAGAAAGTTACCCTAGCTAGAAAAAGAGAAATTAGATATCGTATGGATTGCCACGTGCTTCGTGGATTTTCTGGAAATGCTTAACTAACATCTGTTTGACCTGTTCTTAATTTGAACTCCACAAAAACCGGTATCGGAAGGGTTGCACTTGTTGTTGCTGTAATTGTCGTCATCATCATACTTGCATCAGGGGCTGCTTACCTCGCCTT
>DATNHH010000171.1:0-2073 GCA_035605055.1 Nitrososphaerales archaeon | reverse complement strand
TTAGAATAGATCCTCGTCTCAAACATTCTCTCCAGATCTTGAAAAAGTTCGCGAAGAAAAAAGCTTTCGTTTGTATTTCTCTGGATCCGTTCGAGCAATCCTTCAAAGTAAACAGCCTGCAGATCTATCCGATCTACGAGTTTGCTGAAAAATGTGGATTGCCCGTAGTGATAGAGAGCGGATTTCCGATCGTTTCTCAACCTTCACAGCTCGCAGAAGTAGCGGGTGAATTTAAGAGAGTGAAATTTATCATGACGCATGCCGGTCAACTCCTAGCTAGTGGCCAATCAGAAACGGATGCTCTCTTAGCTATGAACGAGAATCCAAATCTTTACTGTGATACATCGCAAGTCATACTTTCAGGAATCGGAGGATTTATCGAGCAGCTGCTTCGTTCGAACAACCACAATGCTCGTTCTCGAATTCTATTCGGTTCAAACTCACCGGCTGGTGAATTATCTGTCGAATTGATGCGGGTTGACAAGGCAAACATTGCGGAAAAAGAAAAACGAATGATTCTTTCTGAGAATGCAAGGAAACTATTCCAGATCTGATCTTTGACGATTCTGCTAGCCCATCGAAAAATGATATAATCCGTTTGCATTAGTCTGTTTCATAATTTCTAGTAAACGTGGGAAAATTTGCCTAAGCAGCAATCAAAATTTCTGGGTAAAGAGTCTGATCGAAAAATCTTCGAACGGATTGAAAAAAGTGAAGTTTCAAAACTCTTGAGTGATCTTGTTAAGATTCCTAGCGTGACCGGTTCCGAGGGAGATGCCGCGAGGTTTATCGATGAATGGTGCAAGAAAAATGGGCTACCGTGCGAGCTCCAGCGAGTCAAGGGTGACCGTTACAATGCGATTGTCAATCTAAAGGGTTCCACTGGCAAATCAAGTATACATTTTGATGGGCACATCGACACTTATCCAATGACTGAAGAGTGGAACAGAAAGCTGGTAGGAAAAGTGACCAAGGATCGAGTCTATGGGATCGGCTCGGTCGACGACAAGGGAGGGACGGTTTCTATGCTCATGGCCGCGAAAGCGATTGTTAATTCTGAAGTAGAAATTGAAGGAGACGTCATTCTGACAGCAGTTCCTGGACACTTGGAAGGGGGTTCTGGGGTACGTAAACTGATCGAAAAGGGACTCAAGGCAGACGTTGGGATCGTCTGCGAGCCGACCACAATGAAGATCATAACTTGTCACATGGCCTCGCTTTATTTTGAGATAATTACAAGGGGAGTTCCAGCTCTAGATACGTACAAGCAAAACGGCGTGAACGCGATACTTCACATGTCAAGGATAATTGAGGAGCTTCAGCTTCTCGAAGAGATCTATCAGAAGAAGTACCAGCATCCGATACTGGGAGTCCCACTGATCAATATTGGTAAGATAAATGGGGGATTTAGGCACAACATTGTCCCTGACGAATGTCATCTCGCATTTTCGATCAGATACCTGCCAGGTCAGACGACCGAGGGTATCAAGAAAGAGATAGAGGAGATTCTTGGAAGATTGAAAAAGGAGGAGATCCCGCAGCTAAATGCCTCAATATCCTACTTGAAAGGGTGGTATGATTGGCCGAGACTACCGCTGGAAATTCCGAGGGAAAGTCAGCTTGTAAGATCAGTCGTAAACGCCTTCGAAGAAGTTACCAGGAAAAAGCCAATCGTTACCGGCGAGAAATATTGGACGGATGCCTCAATATTCACCGACGCCAATATTCCTTCGATAGTGTTCGGACCGGGAAATGACGAATGTTACTGGATCGACGAGTATATGGAATCAGCTCAGTTGTATAATGCAACCAAAATCTACGCATCCTTGATAGCAGATATGAGCTCTAAAACCAGCTTGGAGCTTAGAGCAGGCGTCAGGGCAAGAACCTAAAGTTTCTTTCTTGTTTCAAAATCTGGGTCGCACACCTCTATCAGAATGTTTGATGTGAATTTTGGGTGACAGAAATTCACAGGGTGGCCCATGGCCCCAATCGATGGTTCAGGATAGACCATGTCGATTCCCAAAGTTCCCAAATCCTTTGCGACACTGTGCAGGTCAGAGTCAACTGAAA
>DATNHH010000170.1:0-4279 GCA_035605055.1 Nitrososphaerales archaeon | reverse complement strand
TCATCTTCTGATCCGATTACGGGTGCAGGTGAACGGATCGGATGGCATGCCGTGAACGTCAGCGCAAACGATGTCGCGACTAGCGGGATTATGCCAGATACTTTGAACATCATCGCCTTGTTTCCGGAGGATACGAAAAGTGGTGCTATTCTGAAAGTTATGCAGGAAATTAATGAAACCGCCCTTGAACTTGGAATTACCGTAGCTGGCGGACACACCGAAATCACTCCTAATCTCAAACGTGAAATAATCATGGTTACCGCAATTGGATCTGGTGATAAATTCGTGACGGCTGCTGACGCGAAAGTTCATGATTCGATTTTGCTAACCAAATCAGCCGGGATAGAAGGAACATCGATACTCTCTCGACTCCCGACAGTTGCGAAACTAGTAGATCCAAAGATACTAAACCGGGGTCGAAAACTACTGAACAAGCTGAGCATAATGAGAGACGCCAGAATAGCTTTTGCTACAGGAAAAGTTCACGCCATGCACGATCTAACTGAAGGAGGAGTGATCGGATGTCTGCTTGAGATGAGTCTAGCTTCTGAACTTGGATTCGAGTTATTCGGAGACCACGTACCTTTGGACAGCTCGACAAAGGAAATTTGTTCCGAGTTGAAAATCGATCCTCTGAAATTGATCGGTTCAGGCTCTCTGCTTATCGCGTGTGAAAAGACAGATGTTGATTTGATTGTAAAACGATTGAAAACTGACAAAATTCTTTGTACCGATATAGGAAGGTTCCTCCCACCAAAGCAAGGCAGGTGGATTCTTTCTAACGGAAGCAGAAAAAGAATTGATGAGATATCTGTTCAGGATGAATTGTGGCCGGCTCTAAGCAAGTACGGTAACCTTTCTTGAAGCTGCCGCCTTTATGAAACTGAAGTAGCTTGGCTCCGGCTTCCCCGGTCGGCTGATGTATTCTGGATGATACTGAGTGGCAAAAAAGAACGGATGTTCCCTGATCTCAAGAATCTCTGTCCTTTTTCCACCGTCGCTGAAAGCTGAGAAATGCATTCCCCCTTTTTCGAACAACGGTATATACGATTTGTTCAATTCGTACCGATGTCGGTGTCTCTCTCGAATCTGCTGCTTTTGATAAATCCTCGATGCCATTGTCCCATCAACGATGATGATCTCATGCCCGCCGAGCCGCATTGAACCGCCCATATCTTTCACTTGCTTTTGTTCTGGAAGAAGATCAATTACCGGATTGTTCGTCACGGGATCCAGTTCAGTTGAGTTTGCATCCACGAGTCCCAAGACGAATCTCGCAAAGGAGACTATCGCCATTTGAAACCCAAAACACAATCCTAGATATGGTATTGCGTTTTCTCTTGCAAAATTAGCTGCAAGTATTTTTCCTTCGCTTCCCCTTTTCCCGAATCCTTGCGGTATCAGGATTCCATGATATTCAGCTAGTTTGGATACAGAATCGGGATTTGTCTCAAATTCCTGTGAATCGACATTTTCGACAATTGCGCTCAAACCTTGTTGTGCTCCGGCATGGGATAGTGCCTCGTTTACAGATGCGTAGCTGTCGGAAAGAGAAACGTATTTTCCGACCATAGCGATCTTGACCGCATCTCTGGTCGTAACAAATTGATCGGCTACCTTTTGCCATGCTTCGAAGTTGAACGTTTTCTGGTTTAGCCTCAACTTTTCACATATCGTCTCGACTATCCCTTCGGAACGGAGGATCTCAGGAACCTGATAAATCGATTTTGCGTTAGGGTTAGAAATGACGCTTTTCAATTCGACGCTGGTAAACAGCGAAATTTTTTCGCGGGTTTCCTTTGCGAGCTTGTTTTTGGACCTTACTACAATTACGTCGGGCTGAATACCGATTCTGCGAAGCTCCTGAACACTATGCTGGGTAGGTTTTGTCTTTTGTTCACCTACTGTCTCCAGAACAGGCGCTAAAGTGACATGTACGAAAACAGAGTTGGTCGCGCCTTCTTCAAGTCTCATTTGCCTAAAAGCCTCAAGAAAAGGCAAGCTCTCGATATCACCAACAGTTCCACCGCACTCTACCAGGAGAATATCGGCGTTAGCCTGATTGGCTAGATTTCTAATTCTCTCTTTTATTGCGTCAGTGATGTGTGGAATAATCTGGACGCACTTTCCAAGATATTTCCCGCTCCTCTCTTCCTGAATGACCTTTTGATAAACCGACCCAGTGGTCATGTTATGGTCTCGAGTCAAATTAACATCCAAAAATCGTTCATAATTTCCGATGTCCATATCGGTTTCACCCCCATCATCGGTCACGAAAACCTCTCCGTGAGCGACAGGGTTCATTGTTCCGGCATCCACATTGAGATAAGGATCTATTTTCAGGCAGCTGACAGAAAAGCCGCATAACTTAAGCAGCTTGGCTATCGAGGCTGAAGAGATTCCTTTTCCAAGTCCAGACATAACGCCTCCGGTCACAAAAACATACTTGCGGGGCGAAGAATTAAGATTCGGAGAAGGGAGTGAATTATCAGAGACCGCGGGCATAATTTTGATTGTCGTATTAGTCTTATATTCGTTTCCGTTTTCCTTCACTGAGCCTTTAGATTGCATTTAGATTAGGCAGGATCCATTGGCGAAATTAGATCAGCTATATCCCTTTGGCATCGTGATATCCGTTCAATCGTGTCTGCGAGGTGAAGAATTTCAGGTAGCGAACCTGCACTAAAGTTTCTGAGTCCCGATATCAACTTCTCCAATCTGAGAGAATCGTCCAGTACTCGCTGCGCGAGCCTAAAATCTCGTTGGATAAAACTTCTTACAGCATTAGATTGAATGGTATCGAGGAGATCCCTTACCTCGTTCATTTGATGTTGAAGGTCTCGACCGATTCGACCCAGTCTTGGTATCGAATTAGACAGTTCGACCGCATAGTCTCCAGCAGTCTCCAACGAGCTCGCGGCAACTCGATAGTCCAGACAATCAATCGCGGACATTCCAAACTTGCTTGCTGAGCGTGGTTCTCTGACTGCGGTTCGAATCAACCTGACGAGAAGAAAGTGAAGCCTGTCAACTTCGTCATCTCTTTTAGCCACGGATTCATACACGACCGATTCGCCAGAAGAAAGCTGCCCTATAGTATCCGAAATCATCGCTCTAACAATCGAGCTTATTCTTCGGAATATTTTGCTGGGTTCGACAACTGTATTGTCAACCAGAAATTGGCTAGTAATGCTGTTAGCGTCCTCTTCAACTACTTCGAGACCTATCAAGAGTTTTACCGACGAAATTATTCTGTCCCGATCTCGTGGAGAAATTCTAGTCTCACCCGTTACTTTGATGAGATCGTAACCAAGCAGGTAAGCAGCGGTTACTTCATTCGGTATTCCTTCATTGCTGAACTTCGAGGGATACTGTATTTCGATCTCACGTCCGACATGTTCGTCGTTGGTCTCTTTTGTCGGATAGATTAGAAGGCCACCATCCGACGACTGATCTATTGTAACAAGAGAGCCTTTCTTTAGGGCCGAGGCCCGGGCCCACTCCTTGGGCAGTGAAACAAGTAAGGTGGCTCCTCCCATCTCTTGCAACTTTCGCATCTGCATATCTAAATAACTCTAGAGATTTTAGATAGAGTCTTAATATATATCTTCAATGTGGAAGGAAAAAGATGACCTTACCGACAAAAAGTAGGGCTTCACTTGTTTCTTCAGCGGCCATTTGTGCGGCCCTTTACGCCATTGTGAACGTAGCGACGAGTTTCATCCAAACTCCTTTCGGAGTTGGCGAATTCAGGCCTGGAGTAGTTATACCGGCATTCTTTGCCATAACCGCAGGTCCTCTTCCCGCGGCTCTAGGAGCTGGAATCGGATCATTCATAGGGGATATGTTGTCACTTGTTCCCGCAGGAAAGAGCACATTCATCTGGGCTGTTGGAGGCGGAGGAATCGGTAATTTTCTTGGATTCCTAGCACTCGGCTGGGTTTACGAAAAAATGAAAAGTTGGAGGGGTTTCGTGCTTGGGACTACTGCTGGACTTTTCGTGGGTAACCTGATCGCCGCGATTGGTGTTGTGTTTCTGGGCCTGTTGTTCTTACCCCTTTCGTCGATAAACCCGTTTCCGGGAATGGGTGGCATGACAGCAGCAGGCTGGGTTATTGGTCTACTTCTTTTCTGGTTCGGAACGATGTTTCCATTTGTAATAATTCTCGTCCCGCCACTAATTCGGGTTATGAGACCTTATGCTAGCAAGTTGTCAGCCAATCGGGAATACCCAGAACTCGGAGAGCCGAACAAGAAAATTGTTTGGACTTGGTCAATA
>DATNHH010000169.1:0-4973 GCA_035605055.1 Nitrososphaerales archaeon | reverse complement strand
TCTAAAGGCAATGCCGTTCAGCAAGCGGACGGAAGAAACGATTGTAGAGTTCGACCGTGCGTGGATCGATTTTCTCGCAAAAAGTACCCCGCAGAAGATTGCTCAATAACTAGCTTTCTTGACCGGCGAAATCCTTTCCCTCAGCTGCTCGCACATCAGGTGCGTCAGGACGAGGTGCATCCCCTCAACGTGGGGAGTTGACTCTGCCGGGACGACGATGCAAGCGTCCGACGCAGTTTTTAGGACGCCGCCGTCAAATCCTGCCAGCCCGACTATCTTTCCACCGTGATCCTTGGCGTATTTCACTGCCTTTAGTAGATTCTGAGACCACGGCCCTGCCCTATCGCTGCCTGAACCACCGTGGACACTTATCGCGACCAAGATGTCTCCTCTTCTGAAAAAATTGCGGAGCTGCTCTGAGTACACGTCGCCCCATCCATTGTCGTTAGTGAGGGCGCTGACCAGCGGGATGTTGTCAACAAGTGCGAATGCGCGAAACTTTCGCTCAGCATTGTCCGAGACCCACTTGTTCAGGTCGCAAGCAAAGTGAGTTGCAGTCGAGGCCGAGCCGCCATTCCCGATTACAAAAATCTGACTGTCGTTCTTCCAGGCTTCATAAAAGATCTCTATTGCGTGATCGATTACACTTCTGTCCAGTTTTCCTGCAACGTCCGCAACTTCTAGGAGGTATCCGTCGGTCCGGGTAGTGGTCAATTCGACCTAGTTCGTGCCTTCGAAAGTTATTTAGCTTTTGAGGAGGAGCAGTTCCAATTTTTGAGCTCGGAACTGCCAACAGAGCTCGAAACGAGCTCTTCGGTACGCCGAATTGCAACGTTGCGCGATCGCGCGGGAAATGGCATAATAAATCAATGAAAGTGAAACAATGGCTTTTGAAATCAACGAAGGTATGCAAGTACGCGAAGAGGAAATCAAGACCTGCGGGAACCGGTGTCTGAACCCCGTGGAATTCTTGCTCCGGGACTTTCTGCGTTGAATCAAGTTTCAACGACTTCGGCCAGGATGTCCGGTCTCAAATTCGTTAAATAACGTTCGAAGATTCGATTGGCTAAACTTGATCATCTCAAGGACGCCGTTCCGGATGCCGCTCGGTGGAGGAGGAACGGACCTCCCGTGGTATTACAAGAAATACGGCGGGTTTTTCATTTCCGGCGCGATCAACAAGTATATGCACATCGTCGTAAACCGACGATTTGAGCCCGGGATCAGGGTCAGCTACTCCCAAACGGAAGACGTCGAAGATCTGGGAGAGATAAAACACCCTTCTGCTCGTGAAGCTTTGAAGATGCTCGACATTCGAGACCGAATCGAAATTGTCTCGCTAGCGGATGCACCTGCCTCGACCGGGCTCGGTTCCTCCGGCAGTTTCACAGTTGGTCTCCTGAACGCCCTGTATGCGTTCAAGAAGATAACAAAGTCACCCGAAGAGATCGCGGAGGAGGCATGCGACATTGCAATGAATCGTTTAAAGGAGCCATCCGGCAAACAGGACGAGTACGTCGCAAGCCTCGGTGGAATTAGGGCATATGAAATCCTGCCCAGCGGAGAAGTAAGAGTCACCGACCTGAAAATATCTGACGAGATCGTAGCCGAACTGGAGAGCAGCATTATGATGTTTTACACTGGGATAAAAAGGAGCGCGATCGATGTACTTCGAAAGCAGGAGAGGCAGGTCTCGATGGAGGACGGGAAGGCCATCGAGAGGATGCACAACATAAAGCGAATCGGGATGGAGAGCCGCCAGGCGATCGAAGCTGGAGACCTTTCACGCTTCGGCAAACTTTTGGACGAGCACTGGATTTTGAAGAGGGGAGTGACCGACACGGTGTCAAACGATCGGATCGACCGGTGGTATTCGATTGCAAAAGAAAATGGCGCACTGGGAGGCAAGATAATGGGCGCGGGCGGTGGTGGATTTCTGATGATCTACTGTGATGAAGGCCAGCGCAAGGTCCGAGCGGCCATGGCCGGTCAAGGTCTCGTCGAGTACCGGTTTCGCTTTGACTTCGAAGGAAGCAAGGTAGTGCACAACGTCTGATTTCGGGGCGATGTAGGTGAAGGCTCTAGTCACCGGCGGGCTCGGATTTATCGGCAGTCACCTCGTCGATAGGCTACTCTCCGATGAATGGGAAGTTGTGGTTCTCGACAATCTCCTAACCGGCCACAGGTCGAACCTTGCTCATCAAAAAAACAACTTGGGATTGACGATTCATGACGGGGACGTTCGCGACATTGTTGCCTTGAAGAAAGCTTCGCTCGGTTGCGACGCGGTCTTCCATCTCGCGGCGCACGCACTGATGAGGGTTAGTCTGACCGACAGAAGGGCAGACCTGGATCACAACCTCGTCGGGACGATCAACGTACTGGAGAGCATGATGGAAAACAAGATACAGGATTTTGTTTTTGCATCCACCTCCGCGCTTTACGGCGAAGCGTCGGTGACTCCAACTCCTGAGGATTACTTTGGAACCCAGACATCGCTATATGGTGCGGCAAAATTAGCAGGCGAAGCTTTCGCGGAGGCCTATACGCAACTTTCCGATATCAGAATGTGGGCCTTCAGGTTTGGAACCGTCCTCGGCGAGAGATGCAGGAGAGGGGCAATCTCGGATTTTGTTGGAAAACTCCGGTCTAATCCAAAAGAGCTTGAGATCCTCGGGGATGGCAGGCAGAAGAAGGACTATCTTTCCGTCCTGGATTGTGTTGAGGGGATTATGACTGGATATCTGAAGGGCGAGCAGTCTTCGAATGTATTCAACATCGCGCTGCAGGAATTGACTTCGGTGGACAGGGTCGCGGACATTGTCATAAAGGAAATGCATCTTAACGATGTGAGAAAAAAGTACACTGGCGGATCGAGAGGATGGATTGGCGACAACCCGATAGTTCATCTAGATGTTTCGAAATTGAAATCGCTCGGATGGAAGCCAAAGTTTAGTGCTGAAGACGTGATAACATCGACGACGCGATGGACGATAGCTAATAGATCCTGAGTCAGGTGTCGTTAGTTTGGAGCGAGTTGCGGTCACCGGGGGAGCCGGGTTTATCGGTAGCCACGTTGCAAGAAGACTACAGGAAGATGGCGACTCGATTAGAATCGTCGATAATTATTCCTCCGGCTCGGAGCAGAACCTCTCGGACCTTGATGTTAAAGGGCAGGTCGTTATAGGAGATCTAAGAGAGTACAGCTTTGCACGCGATTCTTTGAAGGGTGTCGATGCGGTGTACCATTTTGCTGCAGAGGTTGGCAGCGTACAGTATTTGCACGGCTCCGCGGAAGGCGAACTATATTCCCTTCAGGCTAATCTCTCCGTAGACACAAACGTCTTTAGAGCATGCATCGAAAACGGAATCCGGAAAATCATCTACGCATCAAGCGTTTCCGTCTATCCCAAACACCTCCAAATGACACAGAGTTCTCCCTTCAAGGAAGAAGATTCTGAATCTATGGTCGAGCCCGAAGGAGGATACGGCTGGTCGAAATATGTCGCGGAAAAGCAACTCGAAATGATGACGGGAGCTAAGACTGGAGTTGCCAGGATCTTTCACGCCTATGGAAAAAACATCTACCTGAAGCCTGACAAGAGCCAGGTTATTGCCTCGCTCATTAGGAAGGCGATTGATTACCCCGAAGAAGGATTTGTAGTCTGGGGAGATGGTTCTCAGCGAAGGTGTTTCGTTTACATTGAGGATGTAGTAAACGCTCTTTTCTTGTTACGAGATTATGTAGAAAAAAACGGAAAACTCACCGTCAATGTTGGTAACATCGAGGAGACCAGAATCTCCGGTCTTGCTTCAAAGATCATCGAACTCTCGGGGAAGGAAATCGCCCTCAAATTTGATCCCTCGAAGCCTACTGGCGTAATTCAGAGGAAACCGTCTCTCGAAAAAATAAAGAAGACCTTAGGTTGGTCGCCTAATACAAAACTCGATGACGGTCTCAAAGTAACTTATGATTGGGCATTGAAACGAATGAAGACCAATCTTGCCTGATCGGGCAAGCCGATGAAGTCAATCGAGAGGCTTCTGTACGTCGAAAGGCCGAAATAGCCCTGAATGCTTTCGAAGATTGTTGAAGGGATAACACAGTGACTGAAATCCTTCCTGGTGTTCACCAAATAGTAGGAGTAAATGCCAACAGCTATCTGATCCAGGAGAGCGATGGGTCTTTGATATTGATTGATGCCGGAATGTCCACAGGAGGAAAAAAGATCCTCGAATACGTGAAGACAAATCTGTCGAAACAGCCTTCAGATCTAAAGACGATTGTCCTGACGCACGCCCACATCGACCACATTAGAGGAGTTTCCGCGATAAAGAAAGCTACGGGGGCGAAGGTTGCAATTCACGTTCAAGATGCTGATTTTCTATCTAGAAAGAAAAAGTTGCCAGCGCCGAAGGGTGTAACTGGGTTTATTTTCAGGGTCTTTTCTGTATTCATTCAATCTGCTGCTGTTGAACCTGATATCAGACTGAGCGAAAACGACAAGATTGGATCATCGTTGAAGATTGTTCACACGCCCGGCCACACACCGGGAAGCATCTCACTTTATGATCAGGGAAAAAGATTAGTTTTTGTTGGAGACGCAATAACTAACAGGGGAGGAAAGCTCCAAGGATCTATCAAACAGTTTTCGGTTGATCTGCAGCAGGCCGATAGGTCGGTTGAGAAGATCTCTGCTCTTGACTTTGAAACACTTCTGAGTGGTCACGGCGACCCGATCAAGTCTGAAGGGGCTCGGAAGGTCAGGGAGCTCAGCGATTCTCTGAGTAAGAAATGAAGAATTGCTTTTCAATGAGACAAGACTAACAACCCTTTCAGGTTCTACTCTCTTTCAAATTTCATTTCCTGTCATGACGAAGGAAGAATGAAATTTCGGAATTAAAGTTTGGTCGGTGCTTTCATGATGATTGAGAGATCGTGAAGAACTGGCCTTCCATGATCTCGAGTATCG
>DATNHH010000168.1:0-4808 GCA_035605055.1 Nitrososphaerales archaeon | reverse complement strand
GAAAAAATATTCGCAGCAGTGGCCCAACAGTACAATAAAGGAATTGAGTGAAGAATCAAAAAATAACATAATAGTCCTTTACGAGATTCTCAAGTCTGTCGAGCAGCTCGGACAGGCGAGAGATCAGAGACGCCAACTTATTGAGAAGTCAATTCGAAATAACCCTTAGCCTAGGCTCTTTCAAAAAGAGAGCGACGATAATTGTAAGAGCGGCAGGTATCATCGCATCCAGTGCAAGTATCCTTCCTACTCCTAGGAAGAACAGCGAAGCCGTTATCGCTGGAGAAATCACTGTCGCTACTGACTGGGCCGAAGTTGTGAGGCCGAGTGCAGTTCCAGTTCTCTTCGGCAAACCGCAGCTGTCAGACATAAGCGCCTGCATAATTGGAAAGATCGCGGCGCTGAAGAAACCCATTGACAGTGCCCCAATCATGTCAAGTGTAAAGTTAGACGACTCGAAGAATAGGGCATAGGAAAGAAGTGCTGCGACAGAAATTGCGACGAGCAATCTATTCCTTCGCAACCGATCGGACACTCCGCCTAACAGGATCTTACCGCATGCTCCTGATGCCGTTACTGCCGCTGACAAGAGCGCAGAAGAAAGAATCGTAAAATGCATGACTTTGAAGAAGTAGTACGGGAGAAATACAACTTGCCAAACTGAAGCCCAGGTTGCCAAGAACGCAAATAGCATCAACAGGGTCGCGTTCTTATTTCTGACGAGTTGTAGCATATCTTTTCCGAGCCTGATGCCTCTATCTTCTCCGAAAGAACTGCCTGTTTTCCTGTTAGTGACAATGGCTCCTGCTATGATGAGAAGTCCTAGCAACGGGGCGACAAAGAACGCTGGTCTCCAGTCGCCAGTGAGAGAATAAGTGATCCCGCCAATTGAAAGACCTGCAACGCTGCCCACGTCAAAGCCAACGTAGAATATTCCAAGAGCAAGCCCCTTCCTCCCTCTAAAATGGTTGGCTACGGTCGCCATCGCTACCGGCCAAAACATCCCTTCCCCGAAACCGCTGACGAGCCGAAAAAGAAATGCTTCAAGAAAATTGGTTGAGAGTCCAATCAGCCAAGTGAACGAAGTAAAGACGACGACCCCAACCGTGACTACAAACCACTTTCCGTATCTGTCCGAAAGATGACCGGCAATGAAGACAAAAGTCAGAACACCGAGGTACTGGGCAGATCCGAGAAGGCCGAGTTCGTTGTTAGAGAGGTTTAGAGTCGATGCCAGCGGTGCGAGTACCGACGAGAGGACTGTCCTGTCGGCAGCATACACGGCATAGCCGAAAGACATGACCGTCAGGACGAGGACTGATGTCCTGCCGAGTAATGGCGACCTGCTTTCTTCAGAGACCTGCGTCAAATTTCGAATCCAGCTTAGCACAGAGTGCTTTCAATAGCCCAAAGATTCACGGTTTTCTCATTGCATCTAGATAGAGGTTCGTTGAATTTACATCACCCTTTGTATAAGACTGAATATTCCTGAGTTGAGTTTCCGATAGAACGTCGCACGCGAAATTCCAGTGGATACTAACTGGCGTCCCAGGAACTATCCTGTCAAAGGGAGGCAGCTGATGATCGTATTCCACTTTTTTTAGAGCATAAGGTCTGAACTTGATTCTACCGTTCTTGATTCCCAGCGGTCTGTACTTAACGACGAGTCTCTCTTTCTGCACCTCGACAACCCGACCCCACGAAATCCTGCAGTTGTCGATTGCTCGAGCAAGTACTTCTGGATCTGAATCCGTCGAGTGATGATGATCTGACAAAACACTCATCGCAGTATTGAGAACGTAGAACGTATGATGAGGAAGGGCTCGGTTTTGCAAACTTTGAAACAGATTTCTAATTTCAGTACGGTTCCTTTTCCCGAGATCGTTCAGAGCGAATTTGTAAAATTGATCAGGCGAAACCTGATTCAACAACTCGTTTCCAATCCAGTATGCTTCTGCCACCTTGTAGTCGAAAGGCTGTCTACCAGTTGACTTTCCTATTAGCTTGACGAACGGATAGGCTGCTTCAAAATTCTTCAGTGTTGAAATCAGTTTTTCATCCACATCAGATTCTTGCAAACATTGTAAGATTTTTCCTCGATCGTCGGGCCCACAGTATCCGAGTTTGTTAGGCATATATGCGTGGCGCGCGTGAATCAGAATTCCTGAGGAGTCGATAGATGCCAAGGTGCCTATCGCCTTGCGTTCATTATTGCAACCCACATCTTTTTTCGTTTCATAGCCTCGCGCGGACTGATCACGGAAAGTGCAATATTAGAAAAGACCTCGATGTATGAATCTACCTTAGCACTTATCATCGTAATGTCAATATCGTCGACGATTCTGTCGTCGCCCAACAGCTGGACTTTCGCCTTGGTCTTGTTGGTAGATAGGACCTTCCCTATTCTAGAGATGCACATGCTCCTGCCAACTAGAGGACAGTCTGACTAAAACGTTTTTAGTCAGTCGCTCAGCCAGTTCCCTAAGTCTTTCTGGTACATAGTCCAAAAACTTTCTCTCGAACAGCCTCATTATCAAAGATGAGAGACGTATTCCCCTTTTAATTAGTCGAAGGCCTGATCTAACCGTTTGTGTGGGAAATTGAGTAAACAGATCAGCGGCCAGCAACCGTACCCAAAGTTTTTGGTGGTTGTTGACGCCGACAGATGCAAGGGCTGCGAGGAGTGCATTGTTGCCTGCCCCGAAAAGAATCTGAAACTGTGCACCTCCTTTAACCAGAATGGCTACCACCCCATCGGATTTAGCTATCACGGCACGAAGGGAGATTGCACTGGCTGTGGAATATGCTACTGGGTTTGTCCCGATTTTGCAATCGCCGAGATCAGGAGTCTGAAGAAGGCTTGACAATACAAAGAGATTTCTTGAAGGGAAATGAGGCTTTGGCTTACGGCGCCCTCAGAGCGGGTTTGAACGCATACTTTGCGTACCCGATCACGCCTTCTAGTGAGATCCCTGAGACTCTCGCTAAAGAGTTTCGCAATCCGAATTACAGGGAGTTCAAAGTGTTCCTCCAAGCAGCGAGCGAACTTGAAGCAATCAACATGGTAATTGGAGCTGCTTCGACTGGAGTGAAAGTCATGACCGCCACTTCGGGCCCGGGCTTCAGCCTGAAACAAGAAGGGTTGTCTTACGCGGCTGGAATGGAGGTCCCATTCCTCGTCGTCGATGTAAATAGGGCGGGCCCTGGTTTGGGAAACCTCGGACCGGAGCAAACCGATTATTTTCAGGCTACGAAAGGCGGAGGACACGGCGGGTATCGCAACATCGTCCTTGCACCAAACTCCGTACAGGAGATGGCATCATTTCCCGGACTAGCGTTCTCACTCGCATTCAAGTATAGAAATCCTGCAGTAATTCTTGCCGACGCATTTCTGGGTCAGCTCAAAGAAGATCTCGTGTTTCCGGAGATTATGTTGGAAAGTTTCGATACTCCCTGGGCGACGACCGGCGCGAGAGGTGACGTCCGGCATGTGCTTTCCTCGCTCAACCTCGATTTTGAAGCCCAGAGTTCACATTCGGAGGGCTTGAAGAAAAAATACGAAGAAATCGACCGGTCCGAATCGCGATTCGAGTCTTATCTAACCGATGATGCGGAAATAGTTCTCGTTGCGTATGGAATAGTTTCGAGGCTCTCCAAGGAAGTTGTCGATGGACTTCGGAATAAAGGGGTCAGGGCTGGTCTATTTAGACCAATAACGCTTAACCCGTTCCCCCACAGGCAATTGTCAGAACTTTCAGGACGGGTGCGAAAGTTTCTCGTCATAGAATTGAATATGGGTCAAATGCTCTTTGATGTGAAACTCGCAGTTAATGACCCATCGAAGGTGGATTTTATGTACAAACTCGGAGGACTGTTACCAACTACAAGAGAGATTGAAAGACGAATAATGGAGGCGCCCATCCTACTTGGCTAGTCAGGAACAATTAGAGCAACCGAACTACGAGGTAAAGTTGGGAAGACTTCCCACCCTGACTGGAAAACAGACCCACTACTGTGCTGGCTGCGAGCACGGCACGTTGACCAGACTGATAGCAAGTGCTCTGAACGATCTCGGCCTGCGGGAGAAGACCGTCATGGTTGATTCCGTCGGGTGCAGCGTATTTGCTCACGAGTATATCAATGTCGACGCGATTCAGGCACCACACGGGAGAGCGCCAGCGGTAATGGCTGGAGTAAAGCGAGTGCGACCCGACCTCATAGTATTCTCGGTTCAGGGCGATGGCGATGCGCTCTCAATAGGTCTGCTCGAGCTCATGTACGCAGCAAATCGCGGAGAACCTATCAGCGTATTCCTGGTTAACAACGCAATTTATGGGATGACCGGTGGCCAGATGGCCCCAACAACTCCTGAGGGAATGGTTACAACGACTTCTCCTTTTGGCAGGGACACAAGGTACACGGGGCCACCAATTGATGCTTCAAAATTGTTGGCCGGGATCGACAAAACTGCCTACGTCAGGAGGATAGTGCTACCGATCCTGCCTCTCCCAAAGACCCCGGACATGTACAACGCAAATGGAGCCGTGCAGGGAGCGAAGATTATCGAAAATGCGTTTAAAGTTCAGATGATGGGTGGCTTTTCTTTTGTCGAAGTTGTAAGCAGCTGCAACATTAACTGGAAGATGTCGATCCTCGACTCAAAACGATACGTCGCAGACGTCCTTTCGAAACTGTTTCCGCCTGGACTCTACAAAGACAAGTTTGGAATTGAGAAGAGAGCATGAAGACCCAGATAATATTCGCGGGGCATGGAGGACAGGGAGTCCTTGAATTAGCGAATAATGTCT